>NZ_JASODH010000004.1:0-249271 GCF_030212035.1 Pauljensenia sp. UMB10120
GCTACTGGCCAACAAAGTCCCTGTTCACTCATCTTGCCCCCAGCATTGCCACCCTTGGCATAGCAAGAACCACAAGCAGTCTCGAAGACGGGATCAACGCCGGCATCAGAAAACTGCTCGCCGCTCACAAAAGCCTGTCACAAAACCACATGCGAACCGCGGTCCAATAGTTCCTCAACAACAAAACAATCCACCCCCACCAACCGGTACGCTACCTCACCAGCCACTACCAGCCACCATCCCACAAACCCCTCACCACGCGTGCCGACAACCCCGGCACACCAGCCCGCTACGACACCACCATCGACTACAACACCAACTACCAAGACGGATCACTACACATCAAAAAAGGCTGGGCCGGACACTCAACACCCCGCGACACGCCCACCCCATACACACATTTCGGGCACTCACCCCAAAATTCTTCGGCATAAACCAGATTATTCCCATCCACCCAAACGGAAGAAAACCCGGGACACTTCAGTAGACCTGCTCCCAACAATGGACAGACTTGGAGGATGGATACCCGCGCCGTTCACCCCCGGATATGCGAAAGCCCCCGCTCTCGCGGGGGCATCACCAGAGCCACCTGTGGGAATCGAACCCACGACCTATTCATTACAAGACTTTTTCCTCAAATCAGCATATATCGCGCTGCTCACGATGCTCGCGTTTTCATTTACCAGAATCGCTGGCAACTCCACAATCACCAGTCATTACGACAATACTGACCACTCCGGAAATGGCGGGCGCACGTCAAAGACAGCGCTGGTGCGCGCTCGATTGGTGCGGGTATTGGCGCAAACTTTAGGCATGATTACGAGACCAATACTTTCCAATCAGCTACTTGAAGCCTGGATGGTCGAAATGGCCGCCCGCTCATTATCCACACGCACCATCGACGAACGCATCCGCGTCGTGGAGCAATTCTCCAAACAGGCAAACCTGGACGCGCTCACAGCCACCTACCAGGACATCACGCTCTGGCTAGTGAGCCTGCCTTCAGCCATCACGCGCCACACCTACTACGTCCACCTACGCGCGTTCTATCACTGGCTAGTCATCACTGATCAGCGTGCGGACAACCCAATGATCCGCGTATCTCCACCAAAACGCCCCAAATACAAACCACGGCCGATCACTGACGTTCAATTACAAGCCGCACTGTCCTCGCCGCTTCGCGCCACCACGCGTACACGCATCATGCTCGGAGCCTTCGCCGGTCTGCGAGTACACGAGATAGCAAAGATTCGTGGTCAAGACCTCGATCATGCCACTGGCTTACTGGAAGTCGTCGGCAAGAACCACAAGACCTCTGTTGTGCCGGTACATCCGATCATCATGCGGGAAGCGAAAAACTACCCGCTACGCGGCTACTGGTTCCCTTCACCAAAAAACCCTAAGACTCATGTGGAACGACGGGCCGTCGGCTCAAGTATTTCGAACGCCTTCACCCGCGTGGGAGTAAAGATGACATCACACCAACTGCGCCACTATTTCGCAACAGCACTGCTCGAAGCCGGTGCCGACGCGCGCGTCGTCCAAACCCTTATGCGTCACGAAAACCTATCCACAACCGCCCTGTACATGAACGTAAGCGTGCGCCTTCAACGCCAAGCGCTTGACCTGCTACCAACAGTATTCAACGAATACCTTTTCTAAACAGACCATTACTGGAATTACTGGCATTACCAGCATTGCCGGTATCGCTGGCAATTCCGTAACCACTGTTACCCCAGATTCATAAAGGAGTGAACCATGCTGACCATCGCTCTTTGCAACCAAAAAGGCGGCGTAGGCAAATCAACCACAACCTACCACCTCTCCCGTGCCGCAGTGCTTGACGGACTGAAGGTCCTTGTCGTCGATCTTGACCCCCAGGGCAACATCACGTCCTCACTGGCACTACACCCCACAGGGGATGACCAGGCAGGCGTCGCTGACGTCCTCTCCCAACGCTCCCAAATCCCCATCGCCGACGTCACTGTGCCTGGCCTATGGGAGGGAGTAGACCTCGTACCAACCAGCGGCGACGCCTTACCTGTAGTGCGAGACGAACTGGTGGTAGCAGGGGCAGGACGCGAAAGCAGGCTAGCCACCGCGCTTCAAACCGTCGCAAATAGCTACGACCTATGCCTCATCGACTGTCCACCATCTCTGGACCAGCTCACCATCAACGGCCTCACCGCGACGGACATAGCCTTAATCGTCACGCACTCGAAACTATGGTCAGCTAACGGACTGGCACGCCTGCTCACCTCTATTGAGGAGATCCGCCGCTACTACAACTCACGCCTCGCCATCGGCGGCATCATCATCAACAATCACGAACGCGCCACGACTAGCGGACACTACTGGCTCAACGAACTCAGCGATGAAGCCGAAAAACGTGGACTCACCATCTTCGACCCGCCCATACCCAAGAGGGTAGCCATTGCAGACAGCGTAGAAGCCTCACAGCCACTAGAACAGTGGCCCACCCGTGATGCGGCCGCTCTCGCCACCATCTACACCGACTACCTCCACGCCATCTACCACCATCAAGAAACCAAGGAGAAATGACATGCACATGAGTAAGCCACAACCACGCAGATCCGCGCTGACCGGACAATCGGTGATTGCACCGCGCGACAATGCACGCAAGACCGAACAGGCTCCAGTCAGCAAGCAAAAAATCACGATCACGTTAGACGCGCATATCGCTAACGCAGCACGCGGTGCATACCTGAGCGAACTCCCTTACGACGGGCCACGCACATGGAGCCAATGGGTCGAGCGAGCACTCAAGAAAGAAACCACCAGCGTGAATCGTCGCCTGAATCATGTGGCTCTCCCACAGCCACCGGGAACCCTACCAGTAGGGCCACGATGAAGCGTTCACACACTCGACCAAATATAACTTTCCCGTTATCCTCTGTAGAAGAAACAACCCGTGGAATCCAAATGAACACTACTAACACTCCAGCCGTTGAAGACCGCGGTGACGCTGCCCCGAACACGTCGGGAATCAAACCCGCATGGTACAAGCGAAAGCTTGTCCTGATAGCCCTCAGTCTCGCCCTGGTTGCTGTCCTTGCAGCCGTGGGCCTCATCTGGCATGCTCACGCGGCCACCGCCCAGGCACGCTCAGCCTTTGAAGAAGCACAAGACGAGAACACGCAGGCGCAAACGGACCTGCGCCACGCGCAGGCGGACGCTGACGCGCTCACAGCCATGCTCACCGATCGTGCGAGCGACCTTCAGGCCGACGAGTGCAACGCGGCCCGCCAGGCCGCACAATCCGCCCCAAGCGCGCCCACAGTTGATAACGCCAGTGAGCTCACCCGCGCCCAGCTGGAAAATGCAACCAAGAAGCTCACCGCTCACACCGATACTCTCACCGCCCTCACCAACAGGCTCAAAGACGCCAACACGACCATTGAAAACCAGTTGGGCGAGCGGGCGGAGGCTGACCAGGCCGCAGCAGACAAGCAGCTGGCCGACGCGATCCAGGCAGCTAAGACCGCTCCGCGTGAAGGCGTGGACTCCACCATGCTGAAGGCGCTCGACGACGCGCTTGAAACCGCGCAAACCGACGCCCCACAATCAGGGGACACAGGTCAATCAGACGCGCAGTCCGCATCTCAACCCGAATCCACACAGTCCAATAGCACGCTGGCAGTATCCGACTCGGTGCGAGCTCTCCACGGCCGGTTCGAAGCTATCGACGCGACCCTCACTCAAGTCACCGTGCTAAAAGAAGCTACAACGAGCGTCAATGAAGCACACAAGAATTGGGCCGACACTCAAGCCAAAGCAAAAGCGCAAGCCGACACTAGGCAAGACGCAGGAAACACCAGCCCATACGACGACAACACCGGATACACCAGTAACGAAGGCTCCAACGACTGGAACGGAGGCAACGCAGTCGGCAACGGTGGCTACACCGGTGGCGGATCAAGCAGTGAAGACGTGTGCGGTGGAGGCCAATACTGCTACAACCCCAACTTCCCCGAATGGATACAAGATAATACAGACGGAAGCTGGCACCACCAAGTAACGCCAGACGAAAACGGCAACGTGATAGGAGATGTTCAAGGCGAAATTTGCGTCGGAGACTGCAGCTAGTCTTTTTTCGTAAAAACATTCCGATTTGCCCGCTCAGCACCATGCTGGGCGGGCAAATACTGTGCGCGCACTATCGACGAAGTAGCTGAGATCCCAATAAGTGGGACTCAGTGATCACTGACAATCAACAGATGGAGCGAGTTCATGTCTACATCGACCATCGGATGCCACTGGCGAGATCGAGCACTGAAAGTGGGAGCAACAATTGCCGCTGTTGTTCTCGCTCTCGTCGCAACGGTATCCGCACAACTACCTACTCATGCTGCTGGTTCGTGGGTGCGCGGCGTTCCTATCGGAGGAAGCGTAGGCTGGCTGGGGACATGGATTCCCTATAGCGGCCAGCCTGTCCCCGGTCTGTGTATTCAAGCAGATGCGGTGAACCCGTCGGCCTCGATCGCGGTCACCCCTGGAGAACTGACCAGCCAGCCTAATCTTCGGCGCCCAGCTGACTTGAGCGTGAATGTCGCCGAAATGGCGTACATCATGAAGAAGTGGACTCCAAAATCCCTGGAGTTCTCTAACACGGACGTGGACGCGGCAGCGACAGGATTCCTCGCTCACGTGAATTTTGAGAGCAGCGCGCAGGGAGCGGAAAAGTCCCAGCAAAACGTTGACTCCCTCCTGGGCCTCGCGCCCGAAAGCGTGCAGGCACGCGCCCGCCAAATGGTAGCCGAAGCAAAAGCCAAGAGCATCGTGGGCTGGGAAGCAGGCGAACCGGAAACCACCGATCACATGTACGGAACGCTTGACGGCATCAGACTAGTGAACGGTAGCGGCAATCCTGTCACGGGTTATCCGTTCACTGCCACGCTCAATGGTCCGGCTGTGTTCGACGCGACCGGCACCAAGACCTACTCGGGAAAAACCGCCTCTACACCTATTACCGGTATCAAATGGCACTCAACAGGAAATGGTACCGTTAGCGCAAGCGTCACATTCAAGAACATTACTGCTCCCGTGTTGGGCTTTGCGGCTCCTGGTGGAGCGAATCAGAACGTCATCTATGACGTTGCGAAACTAACTGCTCAGACTGTGACTTCTCCGTCGTGGGATGTGATTTTTGATTTCCGTCCGCAGGGCGTGTCCAACGTGGAATCAGCAAAGATCGTGGATAGTGGTGCGGATTTGACTGACACGTTCACACCAAGCGCAGACCCAGACTATGGAGATGGCAAGTGGTTGAAGGTTGACGGCACGAGTGTGCCCGTGACCTACCGCGCGAGCGTGTACTTCGTTTCACCAACCGATCTACCCACAGCGGCTGACGGGGCGCCAGAAAACACAGAATTAGTCAAATCGCTCACCATTGAGGCGGACGGGCCGGATACGGTACTGACTGCCAACGCAGGCGCAGCACCTAAGGATGGCTTCTACACATGGGTATGGCAAGTGCAGGCGGCCGACCAAAATGCCACCTGGGCCAAGTACATCAAAGCCGACTGGAAAGATGGCTACGGTATCGCAGATGAAACGACATCCGTCCGATATGAGGGGCAGATCGATTCTCAACTCGGTATCCGTGACACCAAGGCCGGCACCTACCTGGTAGATGACGTGTGGGTCACAGGCATGCCTTCCGATCACCCCAACTTTGAAGGCGCAGCAGGCTTCAAGGCAGACGAGAAAGAAATCTCTCACGAAGTACTGTTCTTCCCGGCTGGCCTTGAAGTAACCCAAGCGAACCGTGACAAGGCTGAAAAGATCGGTGAAACCGTCACCATTCCAGCCAAGAACGGCTTCTACCCCAGCATTGGTGATACTTCCTGGATCGCTAAGACTGGTGCGGACGGCAAGTTGGAAGCAGGAACCTACGTGTTCGTCTCTACCTTCGCTGGCGACGACCGCGTTCAGCCTCTAGCAACTTCGGTTGAAGACCAGACCGAACAGTTCACTGTCACCGCTGAGCCCGGTATCCACACCACCTTGACGTACAACGATGGAAAGGGCGAGGCGCCTGGGTATGGCAAGCGTGTCCTGATCGACGAGGTTGCTTACACCAATCTTGCACCTGGTAAGGAATACTCTCTGACCGGCACTCTCATGGATAAGGAAACCGGCAAACCGATGCTGGACTCGGATGGCAAAGAAATCACGGCCACCACAACCTTCACGCCTGAAAGCGCTAACGGCACTGTCATGGTCGCCTTCGAAGTGGACGCAGCACTGTTTGCCGGCAAGACCACGGTCGCATTTGAGGAACTATTCCAGGATGGCAAAAGCATCGCTATCCATGCCGACATTACCGATGAAAACCAAACCATCACCTTCGGTCCGGGCCCCAAGCTGAAGACCACTTTCACCGGCCAGAACGGTGACAAGACGCTCACGCCCGCCAAGGACACCAAACTGATCGACACGGTATGCGACGCGAACGAAATGCTCACCCCTGGAGTTGAGTACACGCTTAAGCTCAAGATCCACAACAAGACCACCGGCGAGATGGTCACGGTCGGCGGCAAGGACTATGAGGTAACCGCGAAGTTCTCGCCCCAGAACCCGCAAGATTGCGGCAAGGTAATAGCCACGCTCGACACTACAGGCATGGCAAACACCGAGCTGGTTGCCTTCGAATACGTCTACGACGCTGACGGCCAGCTCGTAGGCACCCACGAAGACCCGAACGACGCCGACCAGACGATCAAGCTCAAAGCCTCTGATCACTCCGACGGCGGCGCGGGGCGCGACCTGGCACGAACAGGTGCCACCACCGCTCTGAGCGGCGCAGCAGCGCTAATACTAGCAGGAGGCGGCGCACTCGCCCTTGCCAAGAGGCGCAAATCAGCCTAACTCTCACCTCCTAATATGACGGACGTGGCCCGCAGGAAACCCTGCGGGCCACGTTCCTAGTCCCCCTCGACTGCGGGTGGCCTTGTGCGCACACACCATACGTCACCAGTATGGACGCCATCACGATCTACACCACGCCCCACTGCCCAGGATGCGCACTCACTCGCCGCACCCTTGACAAGGCAGGAATTTCCTATGACCACATTGACTTAAGCCAGCGGCCAGACCTCATAGAGCGCTTCAAAGCCGAAGGCCTCCTATCAGCCCCAATCATTGAAACCAGCCAGGGGCGCTCTGCCGGCTTCAGGCCAGACCGCATCCGCCAAATCATCGCTCTAGCAGAGCCATACACTCAACCCGACCAGAGCGGGCATGCCAGGAAAGCCCGTACAACCGGTCCCGCCCAACCCAATGCGCACCGGCTTGAGCCGCATCAAGGGCGATGAGCGTGAAAAAGCTTGTCGGCATACTAGCCGCCATCCCGCTCACTGTGATGCCATTGATGATGGCCGGAGGAGAAGAAGAAAAAGCCGCATCATTAAGTGGCGTGCCAGCTGAGTACCTGGCGGCCGTGATGAAGGCTGGAAGTGTCTGTGAGGAAATCACTCCCAGCTTGATTGCCGCACAGATCGAAGCTGAATCAGGATGGGATCCTCACGCGGTCAGTCCGATGGGCGCGCAGGGCATCGCGCAGTTCATGCCTGGCACGTGGAAAACACGTGGCATCGATGCCGACGGTGACGGCACCGCAGATCCCTTCAATCCCGATGATGCCATCGCCAGCCAGGGTGCCTTCATGTGCGCGCTGGTCGAAATCGTCACAGGCTATACGCGCAGCGGGCAAGCAGATGGCAACACGATTGACCTGGCACTGGCCGCCTACAACGCGGGGCCTGGAGCCGTCCAGCAACACGGGGGTATCCCTCCGTTTACTGAAACACAGGATTACGTCGCACGCATCAAGCGCCTCGCAGGCAAGTACACTCAGGCTTCTCCTTCTTCGTCGTCTGTTGTGGCCACAGCCCAGAAGTACTTCGGCGTGCCCTACGTGTGGGGAGGCACCAGCCCCAGCGGCCTGGACTGCTCAGGACTGATCGTGCGCGTCTACGCCGACCTCGGCAAGCCACTGAACGTTCGAACCGCACACGACATCATCACCACAGCGGGCACCACCATTGCGCAAGACGCCATGCAGCCAGGCGACCTCATCGGCTTCGCATACCACGGAAGCAGCCACTACCACCACATCGGGATCTACGCCGGACAGGATCCTCAAGGACACCGCCTCATGATCCACGCACCAGACGTGGGAGGACATGTCGAACAGGTGTCTCTGGACACCGCGTACTGGCTGGGCATGACCTGGACAACCATCCGAATCTAAAGAAACCACGAAGGAGAAAAATGAGCTACATAATCCGAGCCGGAAACCTAGCCGGCCCCGTCAAACTCATCATGAACGACGACGGTACCTACAGCGGGCGAGTAACAGTCATTGTCAACGACCGCGCCAAAAACACTGAAACCGGCAAGTGGGAAGACGTGGCCACCACTGCGTACTACCTCCGCCTCAACGGCAACGCGGCCGTCAAGCTACACGACTTCCATGACCTTAACGGCAACGCGGCCGTCATCTTCGCCGGCAGCTATCGCCAGCGTACCTACACAGACGAAGAAGGAAGCCAGCGAACGGCAAACGATGTGTGGGTCGATCACATCGGAGCAGACCTCACCAGGCAAGAGCTCCACATCATCACCCAACCCACCACGAAGGACAACAAATAATCCAGTCCACACCCTTTCATGAGGAGAAAATGATGAAACCCCAATACACCACCCTCGAGCTCGTCGAAAGCCTCATTGAGCAAGTCGAAGCACAGCAAGACCAAATCAACGCGCTCACCAGCAGAGTAGAAGCTCTCGAAACAGGCAAGCAGCAGGCGGGCATGTAGATCATGGCGCGCCCTAGCAAGACCGACGCGGCACGAGCCCAACGCGAAGCTCAACTCGCCCTGGCCCACGCAGAAATAGCCGAAGCAGCCAGCACGTTCACAGACACTCAAGCCTGGAAAGACATGCTTGACTACATGGCACGAATGCCACGGTACTCATTCCGCAACCTCATCTGGCTACACACGCAAGCCGTACAGCGCGGGACCATGGAATCATCCTTCGCCTCTTACAGCGCCTGGAAGAAACTTGGCAGGCAGGTCCAAAAAGGCGAAAAGGGTTACAAGGTACTGGCCCCCGTCATATACAAACTGCCCTTCCTTAAAAACAGCGACAAGCCACTCAATAAAGCCGAAGTAGACAAATACGACAAGAAAGACATCATCTGGAAGAAAGCGATCACAGGATTTACCGTGCGCACAACGTTCGGCTACCAGCAAACCGACGGTGAACCAATTAAAGGCAAAGACCTCCCGCAAGTAACTGGCGAACGCTCAGAAGAACTCTGGCAACGCGCACAACAAATCGTCAAAGACCTCGGCTACAAATACGAAGAAACAACCAGAGCAGCCCTTCATGGCGCCTACGGAGTCACCTCACGCCCTCTCATCGACGCAATGGGAGACAAAACTATCCACGTGGCAACAGACACGCCAAAAGGGCACCAGTTCAAGACGCTCATTCACGAAATCAGCCACGCACGCCTCCACATGGATCAGGTCAATACAGACATGCACAGGGGAATCAAAGAAGTGGAGGCTGAATCGTGCGCCTACCTCGTCAGTAGGTACTTTGGCCTCGACACGGCCGAGTACTCCACCGGCTACATAGCAGCCTGGTCGAAAGCGGATGAAGACACCATCCTCGCCACCGGCGAGCGTGTCGTCGAAAACTCCAACTGGATCATCGAACACCTCGATCCACAAACGCCCAGTGACCACGCTGTACAAACCCTCGAACACGTCAAGCAACAACAAGAACAGCAAGAAGCCATCGACAAGCCAACCAGGCGACCGCTGCCAGGCATCGGACAAACACCACAACTCACCAAACTCAACCACCCCACACACCACCCAATCCCACGAGGCATCTCGTCGCGAGAGACAAGCCGTGCGCGCAGCAGGTAACGGGGACAGTCACGAAAACTGACGGGCTTTATGCCCTGCGGCAGCAGGGAACACAAAAGGGCGCCGCCCACAGGGGATCTCAAATCTCTCAAGGGCGGCGCTTTATTCTACATATCGCTTAACCTGCATTGCTTGTCTACATGCCTCGACCATGCTGTGGCCGCGACGCCCGCGTCACGCTCACCGTACAGATTACGGAGCGTACCGTTGACTGTCTCGGGATCAATCGTTTCGGGATAGAAATATGATCCCCAGCTGTCAAAACATGCCATTTGACTAACGCGCCACTGAGGAAACTCCAGCCATATGGCGCGCGATTTCAATACCGCGCTGACGGTATTCATCGCGCGTCATCACACCGAGCGCATACTCAGTCAGGTTCTTGACATGATCGCGGGTAGGCTCAAACCCCTCATGCCATGCTGCAGCAAGCGATTGGCGCACAGCGTGATGCTCACGCTCACTTAGGTGCTCAAAAAGCTCTGGCCAGCGTAGCTCAACATCAAAGCTTTCCATTGCACGCCTCCTCACAACGCCTCTATTATACTCGAGTTTTCCGCATGAATCCAAGCAAAAGGAGCCACACAGTACGCAAATTTCACGCGCCAGGATAACCAGCACCAGCACCGTGCAGGAAACTCGTGAACTTTGTGGATCGTGAGACGTGCACCCGCGCGTATCCTTCCTGTTGTCAGAGCTGATTGCATCAATCAGCCCATTCACCGTCGGTGTGGCTTCGCCGCTTTCATGATCGCCATCCCCTTTGGGACGCGTTCTTTAACGGTGTTTTATCCTCGCTGGCTTTCGATTATCGCTCGCCGGCGCCCTGGCAAGCCCCACAGGGGCTGGGCGCACCGGACTTTCGCGGCATAAACCGCTATCGCTATTTATTCCACGTTCCACCGCACCCACACAAGGTTGCCAAACCGCCTTGCACTCGCCTCATAACCTCACTGCCAGCGAGGCAAAAACAAAAGTCACACACAGAAAGGGACAACTCCGATGCTCGCAACCATGACACGCACGGCCCCCACGCACAACCAAACGCTTCACGTCGCGCTCAAGGCCCGCCGCGCAACAAGCAGTGAACGTGACGAAATCGCTGCACGCGTGCGCATGAGCAATGACGCGCAGTGGGATGACCTCATTTCACGCCCAATAATCGCCCTGGTCGGAACCCGCGCATGCACTGGGAGCGCCGCACACATGGCCCGCACATTGACATGCCAGCTAGCACGTCACGAGGTCACACTCATGTGCGACAGCGGGATCGGAACGTCACAGGCCATCATGGAAGCCGCACTACAGCAAGAAACTCCCACAATCTGCTGCCTGCCCTCTGGACTGGCCAATATCTACCCGCGCGCGAACGCTCACATCTGCTCTCAGCTCATCACCTATGGAGGCGCTCACCTGTCTTTACGAGAAGACCACGAACCCCCAGTGCGCAGCGCATTCCTCGACCTCAAAACATTCATGGCCCGCACTGCCAGCATCCTCATCGTTATTGAAGCCGCCAGCCGCACCAGTGCCGTATTTGCAGGACTGCAAGCCAGAATCTACGGCACCCCGCTCGGAGCCGTGCAATGGCCCACCGACTCAGTGATGGCAGCAGGATCAAACAGGCTCCTCCAGGAAGGCGCTCACGTGATCACCACCGCAGACGACATACTTGGCCTACTGCCTTAAAAAACAGCGAATCGCGGCCTCCACTCCAAGCTGCAGGGGGGGAGGCCGCGATTCTACGGCCGCCCGAGCCGAAGCAATTATCGGACCCACCTGATTTTCCTATCAGGATTCTTGCGACGCAGCCAGTGGCGACTGCCAAACCACAGGGACCCATACGATGAAGAAACACGTCATCAGATCAGCAAGAGCCATCACAGCAATCGGAAGCCTTTCACGCCGCAGAGGCAATCCAATGATAGCCAGCGTTAGGGAAAGAGCCACGGGAACCCATGATGGAGAGCAAAAGTCTGCCGTAAGACAGCACGTCAGGCACAACGCCGATGCCTCAGGTGTTGGTAAAACCGTCCTGAAATCATCGCGATACGCCCAGCAGAATCTCCATACACACACCACCAAGGCAAAGAGAATCCATACTCGAACACATCGAGTTACCTCAGGACTTGTTATTGTCAATCGCTCGAAGAGCTCTCGCAACCAGTCAGCCGTTTTCCTCATGCCGAAAAGTTGAAGAAGATACGCCACGTTGGTCACACCGCGAGTACCTGGCATGAGTATACCTGCCAGTGTCGACCACACATACACCGAGACCAAAAAGTCTCGAATTGAGTTCTTACGCATAAACACCTTAGGAACAGTGTCGAGCATATCCATGACTCTCTCCTCAACGTGAGCAGTTTTCGCGAACACGTATCACAGTTGCGGCTGCAATCACATTGACGACTTACAAGCTTGTCACGACCTGTTGCACCTGTAGATCATCCTTCCGAACATCCAAGCACGTGAACGACTTGCGTGACCGGAGTCCTATCTTCATGCACGTGCTGAGCCGCCAATTGTTGCTCGGCATTCAATGCTGAAGGCCGTCCGATGCGGGCTCCCCTCCTGCGGACAGCTTCCAATCCTTCGCGCGTGCGGGAACGAATCAGGGAACGATCATATTTAGCGAACGCACCCGCAATTTCAAAGAGCAACCTGCCGCCTGGAGTCCTCGTATCAATTCCCTCGACCGGTACAGGTAAATCAACTCCACGCACTGCCAAATCGTCAAGAATGCTGATCAAATCGATCAGCGATCGTCCCAGACGTGGGAGGCGTCGTCGAACAAGTCCAACTCGACACCACCTACTGGCTGGGCATGACCTGGAAAACCATCCGACTCTAACCGCACAGCTGCTACCTCAAGGAGAAAGTTTTCCCAGGCTACGCCCTTGACCTGGTTCGTGGCGGTGTTGACTAGGCGGCTGACAATGACTGACAGTGCCGGCTTGGTCAGTCTCGCTGGCGTTTCCGGCCTGGCGGGGTGTGGTGTAGTGGTCTGCCAAGGCAATGATCTGGCGGATACGGTCAGGCCTGAAGCCGGAAGATAGAGTGCCATCTTGGGCTTGGCCGCGAATGTTTGCCGCCCACGCCTTGGTGCGCGCTTTCACGTCGTCAAGCTGACTGGCTGTCATGCCGTAGACCTGCACTTCTTCGGGTTGGATGCGCTCGACGTTGTCGAGGTTTTGGGTGAACCATCTCAGGTCAAAAGCGGCATCAGCGTTACGGGCTATGTTCACCAGCTCCTTGTCACTGTATCTGCCCGAACGCCGGATCGCGTCTACGTCGAGATAGTCACGGGTCTCGGCCCGCGAGTACAGGGCACCGACCTTGTTAGCTACCGCGTCCTCAATGGCAAGCACGGGCCCGACCTCCAGCCGTACAGGCGGGTGAGCCCGCCAGTCCACGCCGAGATCCATGTCGGTACTGCGTCCCTGCTCACTGATGATGGTGAGTTGGGCAAACATGTCTTGGCGGCGGCGGGTCTCCACGGTATAGCCGGCCGCGCGCAGCGCGGCGATAATCCGGTCAAGCGAGGTGCCAAAGTGTGCCTGGGCCTGCTGAACGGTGAACAGGTCCACGTCTTGGGTAGGCCGATCAATCAATCCATGTTCACGGATCGCACCTGAGCCGGCCAAGGCGAAGTCGGCGTCGTCCCCGGCGGCCTCCAGCGCCAGGCGCGCGATGCGTCGCTGCTCTTCCGGGTCGCTGTTCACACAGTCACCCGAAGCTTGGGAAAGCGTCCTTCCCACAAGGCGCGCACGCGCGGGTCCATGTTCAGGATTGGCCACGTCTCGATGAGCCGGTTGCGGTTCATCAAGCGGCGCTGCTCGTCAGCGGTGCCTTCGGCGAGCAGTGCCTGGTAGGCCATACGACGCCAGCCCAGGTTCGACACATCCACGCCGAGGCGATCAGTCTGCCAGCGCACGTAGTGAGGCAAGTCGATGAGCCCGTCATAGGGGCCGTGCAGCTCGTCGAGCGAGGCGGGCGCGTCATAGGGCTTGATGTCGCGTAAGCGCATGCGGGTCGCTGTCGTCTCACTCATAGCCTGCCTCCTTTTCATGTCCACTCCACTGTACCGTCTCAGCAGGAATCCATCCATCACAGGTTTGGGCGGAGTCTGGCCACTTTCTTGCCACCAAGCGTGCAGAATCGACCGATAACGCACACCACAACTACCGAAACCAGAAACCGCGTAAAACCAAGCAAACAAAACGTGCAAAACCAGCGCCCAAAACCCGACCCGTGCAGAACCGCCACCCATTGAGTAATGCACGCGCCCGCGATAGAATTAAAACAATACGGGGAGGCATTATGAGCGTGTCAGCACAAACACGATTAGTTGCTCTAAGCACAGTGCGCGAAGCCGTGTCGTTTGCAGATACTGCGCTCGCCTTAGCTGGCCATACCGTTACGGACACCCACATTAGAGATTTGCTTGAGCAATGCCTATCTGGACAAATCAGCGACGCTGAATACATTGCTCAACTCACCCAGCACATCGACGCCTGTTCTGGTCTTGAGGACATCGTGGACGAAGGTGTGTAGTTGGATGACGGAGAGTCCGTGTTGGCCTTGGTCGCATGCTGTGTAGATGTCTCGCAGTGCCTTGTTTGTGCAGTTGCCATAGGCGTAGCGAGTGTTCCACGTCTCGCGTTCAACAATTCGCTGGACGCTAAACTAAAGCCAGATACGTGAAACGGGGAAAGGGGCGCACATGAGTGAAATGAAGCAGGCTTTCGATCCTATGGTCTACGATGCTCTCTTGGAATTGGCTACCCGTATCGGTGGTCAATATGTCGAGTGGGAGCGTCAAGCTACGGCTTTGGAAGAACAAGAACATTGGAAACAAGCCGGAATTGCGTTGCGCGCCCAGGTTCGTGCTATCGACCCCGATGATGTTGTGGCAATTGAGGCTAAGCGCTTAGAACTCCGTGAACTCTTCCAATCTCTGCCTGAAACGGCTCCCGCAGTCGCCGTGTAATGAGCTTAGAACTACCAGCAGATGAGCTGAGGAAAGTTTTTGAATCGCAGATTCTTCCCGACTATTTGCTCGCTCAAATCACACGTTCAACTCCTGCTACTTCTCCAGTATTCGTCAGGGTGGGCGGGCAACCAGGTGCTGGAAAAGGCATTGTTTTGGCGCGGGCGCAGCATGAGCTCGCTCATGCTGTCGTAGTCAATGGTGACGATCTGAGGCAGTTTTTCCCAGGCTATAGTGCCCTGATGCGACGTGACCCTCTTTCCATGCCGTCGATGACTGCTCACGCAGCAGGCACGTGGGTTGGAATGTCCACCTCGTTTCTTCGCTCCCGCCGTATCAGCGCGATCGTTGAAACGACTCTGCGCAACGCGTCAATGCTTGAACAAGAATTCCGGTCATTCCGTGATGCAGGGTTTACGACAGAGCTACGGGTCGTGGCAGTCCCTATGGAAGTATCGCGACTCGGCACCTTGTCGCGGTATTTGAATCAAATCGCTGACTACGGTGCAGGCAGATGGACACCCAGTAACGCCCACGACGTTGCAGCGTCGCATCTTCCCTCCACCGTCGCTCACCTCATGGAAAAGGGACTGATTGATCGAGTCTATGTCCAAGCCCGTGACGGGAATCTGTATTGCAATGTCACTCTGAGTCCTGAGACTAACGACAATGCTGTGGGCGAGGTCGCACACGCGATCGAACAAGGACGCAATAGTACGAACATAGGTACAGATGCAGCCCGTGAATGGTGTGCGATCTTATCCAACAATCTCAAAACGCTCCGCAACATTGACATAACGGATACTGACGTGTGGAAAGTTGCTCGGCGCCTTGCCCTCAAAGACGCTCCCACGATCGTGGCGCGAGCCTATCCCACCAGCGTCCGCGACCAGCGCGACCTCTTCGAAACTATCGTGGACTCGGGCTTTCCCACCTCTCGGCCAGCAGAGTTTTATACAGCCATCAATCAAATACAGCGAGGAGGTAGCTTCAGTCGCCCACGACCGCCACTACCCGGTATTGGAGAAGTGCCACAGATTAAGAAGCTGGATCATCCAACTCGGCACGTCGCGCCTCAACCGCGTCAAAGCAGGAGCAGGAATCACGGTTATGGACGAGGGATGTAATGAGTCTTATTGGGTATGCGCGCGTGTCTACTCTTGAGCAGAACCTGGACGGACAACTAGACACTCTCACCCAGGCAGGGTGTAGTCGTATCTTCACTGACCACGCTTCGGGAGCTAAAACCATGCGCCCAGAGTTAGAGCTGGCGATGGACTACTTGCGTGAGGGTAACACGCTTGTGGTGTGGAAACTCGACCGCTTAGGCCGCTCACTGCCCCACCTTGTTGAGGTTATTGAGGACTTAGATAAGCGTGGCATTGAGTTTCGTTCTCTTACCGAATCGATTGACACTACTACGCCGGGTGGGCGTTTGGTGTTTCACATGGCGGCAGCCTTTGCCCAGTTCGAGCGCGACCTCATTAGAGAACGAACACGAGCGGGCCTTGCTGCCGCACGCTCCCAAGGACGGCTTGGAGGGCGACCCTCACTCATGACGCCTGAACGCTTAAAGACCGCTAGAGCCATGCAAGAAAACGGCTCTAATAACGCTGAAATTGCGGGTTAATACCCAATATTGATAGGGTCCACGCCTTATTGTTCTTAACTCGCATGCCACCAAGAACGAGAAGAATCAAGCCAAGCAGACCAGACCCTACCATTGCTAAGAATCCCATAGCTTTAATCCTTTCGTTTCCTCAGTTGTAAAACTCTCTCATGTCTGTCCGCAACGTAAAGATCCTGTGTGACAGTAACTATTGTTGCGCCGTGTTCCCTGGACAGTCCGAATAGGAGACTTAGTATGCGTTCCCTGTTTTCAGGGTCAAGGGACGCGGTAGGTTCGTCCGCCAAGAGAATCCTTGGGCGTAGCATTACGGCACGGGCAAAGTTGGCTCTAGCTTTCTCACCTCCTGAACATTCAAGTGGCTTCTTGCGAACTATGTGTCCGATAGCAAGCGAGTCGACGACTTCTTCGTAGCGTTGTTGCCAATTGTGTAGCAGTTTCGAGAACTCCCTTAGTGGGATTAAAACTGTAAAAGCTTTACGTGCCGAAAGCCAAGCGATAGCAGCAACAGTGGCTTCAGCACAAGAAGTTAAAAAGACTGCAATCAAAATTGGTAAGGTCGTGGCAGTGCTAGCTCCACTTTTGAGACGATGCTTTGTCACTGCCGTTAGGCATTTTTCGACCTCCGCATTCCAATTATCAGCCAATTCAAAAAAAATAAGAGAAGGGTAATAAAGACAAAAAAACTTATATCAACCAAGAGGTCTCGCATCAGCAAAGTACCATCTTGAAATTCTTGAATACGAGCATCCATACCTCGTTCAGTAATAAACGGTACTAGCCGTTCAACTGCCGGTTCCAAAAGGATCGAATACAAGACAATACCTGCAACTGCCACTACCCCTTTTCCCACCAACTGCCCAATCGCACAACCAAGACATGCAATGGCAGCAAACTCTGCTAGCAATAATAAAGATATATTCAGGCGATACGGTATCCCTTGGCTACTCATTGTCGCCAACTCGATAAATGCCAAATTCCCGCACAACATCCCAAAGCATAAAATAAAACTATAAGAGGGAAGAATGCTCTTATACTGATTGCTTGCAGTGAGGAGAAGTCGAATTTCACTATCATAACTATTGCGGTTCACACCGGAAATCCATGAAGCGGAAAGCAATAACAAATATGCAATAACTGGCAAAGTGGTCGACGCCTCTACAGCTACTTTTGTTCCATTAATTTCAGCGCCAACCGCAGCCAGCGCAGCCCAAACCGGAATAACAGCAAAAGGCATAACCAGTGCTAGCAAATTCGCAGGTAACGTAACTGTAGCAATAAAATAGCTAGAGAGTGATCGCATATAGTCACCGGCGCTTTCTAACCGCTACAAGTAAATACAGAGCAGAGACGACTATTAGCCAAGCGATCAGCAGCATAAAAGATTGACCGATTGGAATTGAACCTTCACCATTATCCCAGAAAGCGAATGATTTACCGCCGATCAATGGAAGAAGATTATGTAATAATGGCACGCCCTGAAGCATTCCGGTCAGGGAAAGAAATAAAAGCCCAAGGAAGAATACAACCGAGAGAAATAATTTGTGCGTTAGAGCAGTAATCAATAGCGCCAAAACTGCGAAAAGGGCTGCAAATACTGCGACGCGACAATAGACAAAGAAGGCCTCGGCAATAGAAAGCGACTCTCGAATTTTGTCACCCGCCTGCAGAAAACAGATCACATAGTTCACTATCGCTGCTAACAAAGTCGCTGATAATGCCCAGGAAACAACCGCAAATACGCTACCGATTCTTCGAGATAGCAAATTCTTGGAATTTAGGAGAACAGATTCATGTTCGCCCAAATTGTAATCCTTTTGTATAAGAAACGCAGCCGTTAAAGGAATGAAAATCACAGAAGACTGGTAAACAGGTCCAAGGTAACCTTCAGTGAGCAGCTTTGAAAGTGGCTTTGAAGCCAGCGAAGGGTCTAAACCATGTCCTGCAAAATCTCCGGACTCTATCGCCAGCATAATCTCTCCATTAATTACCGAAAAGATTATACATAGCACCAGAACTGGGAGAGCAGCATATATCACTTCACTCCTGGACCAGAACCTTATAAATTCGGATCTAAAATCGTGCATGCACTTACCCCTCGCTCCGTGAGTGATTAATTCGGAAGTATGCTTCCTCCAGAGATGCATACTTTTCGCGTAGACACACTCGATCAAGCTGCTCGGCTATAATTCCCTTACGCAAGAAAACGAAGGAATCTGCTAGCTGCTCAAGCTCACTCATTAGGTGACTCGTTATCAGAACAGTTCCACCGTTATCCGCAAACTCTTGAAGCAACGTTCGTATCCACAACACTCCCTCAGGATCCAGACCGTTAACTGGTTCATCCAACACTAAAACACTTGGATTACCCAAAAGTGCTGTCGCTATCCTTAGTCGTTGCTTCATCCCTAAAGAAAAACCATTAATTCTTCGCTTACTAACATCCCCTAAACCCACCTGAGACAGCTTTTCAATGCAGGTCGTCTTCGGTAATCCTTTTGCCGCAGCTACCCACCACAATTGATCAAGCGCTCGCCTCGAGGGGTGTGGTATCATCGTGTCAAGCGACACGCCAACGCCGTGATTGACCGAGAATTCTGTGTAGGACTGACCATCAAAAAGAGCCTTACCCGAAGTAGCACTTTCCAGCTCTAAGAGAATACGTAAGAGAGTAGATTTCCCCGATCCGTTGGGGCCCACCAGACTGACAATCGATCCAGAGGGAACTACAAAGGTAACTTGCTTAAGAACTTCGTTAGTATCAAACTTCTTTGAAAGATTATCGAAAGTGATCACGACTGTCATCCTACCGCCAAACTGACGGAAGAGCTAGAGTTGAGGGTTAATACCCAAAATATGTGGGTTAATACCCAAAATATGTGTATTTTTCGGGCGTGTCGCGGTGTGGTGCCTCATTTAGTTTGAGCGCGAAATAGATTGTTGGCATGAATGATGGAGTGGTTTGTTTGGGTAGTATCGAGATCAATGAGAGTAAACACGCGACGCGAGCTAGATGTATGTATTACTTTCAGAAATCTTTGTGATGTGGTGCGGCTTACGCTGAGGTTGTCGCCGCTATGTCCGGCAAAAAGACATATTGGATGCTGCGCTTTACGGCTATCAGCTATAATGGCCCACAGTGATTTAGAATGATGTGACGAGGAGGGGCAGGTGAAGTAAATTCCTTCACCGTTTTTCGACAGATATATTCGGTCTAGCATCCATCCGCGAAGAGATTTGCTGAAAACTATGCGCTGAGACTTAGCCTCACGAACATCAAGTCGAATTATATCGTCAGATGGTGAACGTGTAGCCGAACAGGTATAGTTGCCGTCCCTTGAAATATCTTGACTTATGACTTCTGAGTATTCCGTTTGATTATGGTGAAACACAGGATGTGCAGAGGGGCGCAACCGCTGCATGTTGTGCTCATCAAGATCCCAGTCGTCCGGATCGCTGATCGGAACGCGCATTAAGAGACCAGTGGCGCTATCCGAGTAGTACCACCATTCTCCGTGTCTCGCCCATTTGGTT
This sequence comes from Pauljensenia sp. UMB10120, assembly GCF_030212035.1. Classification (NCBI taxonomy): domain Bacteria; kingdom Bacillati; phylum Actinomycetota; class Actinomycetes; order Actinomycetales; family Actinomycetaceae; genus Pauljensenia; species Pauljensenia sp. UMB10120. The sequence goes on from NZ_JASODH010000004.1 coordinate 20,123, forward strand.
TGTGCCGCCGTATTAGTGAGGGCAGCAAGATTCTCGAACTGGCTAATCAGAGTTGGCTTCATGGGGGCTGTTCCCGTTGTTCAGCATGTTGAGGGTCTCAAAGACCTCACGGGGTGAAGGATGTTCCAATATGCTGTTAACGCGGCCGTCGTAGAGCACCAACACCCGATCTGACTGTGCCGCGAGTTCAATGTCATGTGTCACGATCACCACTGTGGAGCCCGCACGAGCTGCTTCTCGAAGGAGATTGGCAATGACTTTGCTGGCTTGAGAATCGAGTGCGCCAGTGGGTTCATCTGCAAAAACAATTTTCGATTGATTGAAAAGAATACGAGCAACTGCAACACGTTGCTGTTCGCCCCCTGAGAGGGTCTGCGGTTTCGCGTTGATTTGATTCGATAGGCCGAGTTTATTTAGCAGTGCTTTCGCGGCAGCGGGATCAGCGTCAGCGCCCGACAACTGGGCAGGTAACATCACATTCTCAATCGACGTCAAAGACTGAATGAGGTTGTAATCTTGGAAGACGAAACCGACGTTATCGCGCCTCAGCCGCGAGATATCTGGAAGGCTTAGCTGGGTAATATCGACACCACAAAGCTCAACTTTGCCATCATCGCACGACTCAAGTCCGGAAAGACAGTACAGTAAGGTACTCTTACCACTACCTGAGGGTCCCACAACAGAAACCAACTCGCCGTCACACGCCTGGAAGGACACATCCTGAAGAACCTGCCTTGTTAGCCCCTCACGCCCTGGGACGACATAACTCTTATTGAGACTCTGACAACACACCCGAGCCGTTGTTTCTCGTGTCATGATTTCATCACCTTTCATCTCGCGATCTAAATTACCCGCGATCCCCTACTTGATATCTCCCGACTGAACATAATCAAGCCTGCGATGTGTAGACAATGAGCTCACTAAGAAAATTCCCAGTCCAAGCAGCGCTAATACGAACGGAGTCAGACTAGGCCATATGAAACTTGCGTCAGGAATCGGGCCGTATCGGACAGCTAGATAGAAACCCAATCCGTTGACGAAATACACCATGAGCGAAATCAGCAATGCAGTCCCTACAAGCATGACTGACTCAAAAACCAATTTAGAATAAAGTTGCCTTTTGGTTGCCCCTAGGACGAACAGCATACTTGCGTCCCTGCGCTTCTTAGCGCCGGTGGCAATGGCGATTCCTCCGGCATTTATCAAAGAAATGAGAACCGGAAGACCGAGGAGCTGCACAAGACCACCGATGTCGATTCCCTTTCCAGCAAAGGCAACACCAAACGCTCTCGCCGCATCCTGTGCCTGCCCAACATAACCAAAGACTCCGGTTACCAGGACAAGGGAGACTGTCAACGGAATGACAAGAGCAGTTGAAATCTCTAAGTCATGTTCGGACTGGCGGCTGGCCAAAAACCAAGACTTTGACCATCGTTTGGGCACAACTGCCGTCCACACACGCAGGAAGCGACCGACAAAATACTTGCCTACTGAACCCACAAGCACAGCATATGCCAACGCCGTTCCCAAATAAATAAAAGTCGTCTTCTGCGTTATATCGGTAATACTGCTGTGGGGTGACGTGCGATTCGCCAAGAAGAGAAGATATCCAATAAGGTACAGCGCAAGTCCTCCGACTAACCAACTGCCCCAGCTAAATCGCCGCACCGCCACAGAATCAGATTTCAGCACCAATACAGGTCGGACATTCGCAGCTTGCCGACCTGCCTTCATGCCACCCAAAACCGCAGTGACGCTAAGGGCAAAGACAACAATAGGAAACACCGCAAGCGGCGGAACACCTAGCGTCAGCGCATAAGGCATATCCGCAGCGTGTAACACAAGTCTCCAGATGGGCCAAAGCCCGAAAGCGCCAGCTGCGCCGACAAGTGTACCCACCGCAGTAGCAATCGAAATCTCAACCAGCGCAACGATCTTAGCCTGCTGCTCACTAACCCCAGCAAGTCGCCAGACGACAATATCCCTGCGCTGTAGCGTGACTGCAACTCGTGAACTGGATGAGATCGCAAATACCGAAACCAGGATTAACAGCACAATACCGGTAGAACCGGATTCAACGTAAGCCTGTCCGATCTGACCATCAAACCCGCTCCCTCGGACCAGGCTGCCGATGTAAAATGACACGCCCATGGCGGTAAAGGCTGATGTAAACGCGAGTGCTATCCAGGGAGCGAGATCTTTGGCTAGTTCTTTGCGAGCAAGTCGAACAAGGGGCCAATCTGTGCTCCGCATTTTCCGAAAACATAGAGGAGTATGCACGCTAAACCCCACTCCCCACGTTGATATACATCAATATACCCGCAATTCCTATCAAACTAACCACCCACCTGAGTCAATTGTCGGTAGAGGGAGCAACGGCTGCGGACGGCCTCAAGCGATCCTGAGTCCACCAGTCGCCCCTTGTCGAAAACAATGACATTATCCGCTGCTTCAATCAGCGCGGGTCGATGAGCGATCATAAGTACCGTTTTATTCATTACGTAACCTTTAAGAAAGGAGGCTATCTTTTTCTGAGCAATCTCGTCGACGTTGGGCGTCGACTCATCAAGTAGCAATATATCTTTATCGGAAAGCAGCGTGCGAGCCAACGGCGTACCTTATGTATTTTGAGAGCGAAGGCGGTGTGTGGCCTAGCGTGTGGACGGACACGACGCCCGTACTTGGGTGTTGCTTCTTATTGGCCACGCGGTGCGTGGTCTCTTTTCTTTTGTGCCACTGGTGGTGGCAATTGTGGAGCGCGCGAGCGCGCACTCTTCTTGTCTAGGGGTTTTTTCCTGCTGGCTTTCGAGTCTACGTCGCGCGGTCTGCCCGTCAAACGCTTCGCGTTCAAGTGGGTGTGGGCCAAACCTTCAGCAGACCCAACTGGTCAAAACACCCCTCTATTGAGTAGTGCACGCCCGTCAGGTAGAATTACGAGTAGACGAAAAGAATTGTTTTGGGGTTTTCGGCCGAAGGAGGGGACTATGCCAACAGTGCTCAAAAACCCTGCAACGTCACGTAAGAGCGCTCAGGATGCGCTTGCAGTTGCAGATGCTGGGCTAGCATTAGCTGGGCATCGGGTCACCGACCCGTATGCACGCAAGCTTGCTCAAAAGGTAGCCGAAGGGCACATGTCCGCAGATGAGGCTATCTGTCTTATAGTGCGTGCTGATTCACCACATCAATGACCGGCGCTGCCTTCTACACGTGGAGTGACTATTTCATTCCAGGCACGACTGTGCTGCGCAACAAGTTCACTAGCCCTGGCGCCCCTTACGGCATCGAAGATCAGGATCAGTTGCAGCGATTGGAAGAGAAGGTTGCTTTGATCCGTATGGCAGAGCTGGCTCAGCAGCCTGTTGACGGCCGTTTTGACTATGAGCATATGAAAGCTATTCACTACCACATCTTTCAGGATGTGTATGAGTGGGCAGGGCAGGAACGAACCGCGCCAGATACGCACATGACTAAGAGCTACCCTGATGTCGTCAATTTCGAACCAGGTGATCCTGAGGCGCCTTGGCGCACTTACGGGTATTACCCTGCCGGCGAGACACTGACTGCGGCCGCTGAACAACAGTATGAGCTGATTAGGCAGCAGGATTATTTCCGCGGAATGCCCAGGGACGCTTTCGTGAAATCGCTGGCTGAGTCATGGGGAGAAATCAATACAATTCATTCGTTCCGAGAAGGCAATACGCGTAGCCAGTTCATGTTCTATACGCAGCTTTGTGAACAGGCTGGTTGGAGCCTGGATCCACGCAGATTCACTACCGGCCATACTCTGAGAGAAGAGTTCTTGGCGGCACGATTCTACAGTCAAGCCACAGGAAGTAACACGCGATTGGAAATGGTGCTAAGAAAGGTCGTCACTCCACTGCGCGAGCACTTACCAGGCATTACAGAAACACCACGCCTCACAGAGGCCAGCCGCCCCATGCCCCACTCCTTGCCCCCGCATGGGCGAAAGCTCCAGTCGGGTTACGGGTATGGGCGAGGTGCGCTGTGAGCCTTGTTGGGTACGCGCGCGTCTCGACTCTCGATCAGCATGTGGACGCTCAGGTGGACGCCCTGAAAAAAGCTGGATGCACGCGTATTTTCACTGACCATGCTTCGGGTGCCAGCGCTGATCGGCCGGAGCTTGCGCAGGTGTTTGACTACTTGCGCGAGGGAGACACTCTCGTCGTGTGGAGACTGGATCGATTAGGGCGTTCTCTGGCCCACCTTGTGCACGTTATTGAAGAGCTGGATGAGCGCAGGGTTGAGTTGTGTTCGCTTACTGAGTCGATTGATACGACAACGCCTGGAGGTCGGCTCGTGTTTCACATGGCCGCCGCGTTCGCACAGTTTGAACGCGACTTGATACGAGAGCGCACCAGCGCTGGCCTTGCAGCCGCACGCGCCCAGGGCAGGCTTGGAGGACGACCAACCGTGATGACACCCGAGCGGGTCAAAGCTGCCAAGACCATGCGCGAGGGCGGCGCGACATTCACGCAGATCGGCAAAGTGCTGGGGGTGAGCCGTTCCAGCGTTTCACGTGCGCTCAGCCGGTAAAGGAACGGGATGAGAGCCGTCCTTCGCGATATGTGAGCTATCGCACCGGCCGCGCGCGGCCGGCGTTCAACACCGCCGCAACTGTAGTTGGCATGATCAATGAGATTGAAGACGCGTTACGCGCCGCTGCACAGTTCGTAGATTCCATTACCCTCTTATGTGTGTGCCTGGCGATTATCTTCGGTACGCCCGGTGTGCTGATTATGGGCGTGTTAGTCGTTCTGTGGCGAAGGTCAGTCCTTGCGCCTCGTGCTGAGCGGGGCTGGTCCGACTAGAGATCGGCTGCCGGCGCTTCTGGCTGACTCGGGTTGATCTTCCTGACCTTTGGAAGTTTGGCAACGTCGAAGAATCCTGCGCCGTTCAGGTCACGCTTTGCCCAGCCTGTATCGACTGCAGCCTTGTGGGCATCACGGTAGTTACTCACTGCCTCTTGCAGTGCCATCATCGCCTCAGCTAGGTCGCGTAGAGCTCCCTCGCGTTTTCCTTCACGTGCGAGCAGATTGTTTACTGGGTCGAACTTGTCAGGCATTGCTGCTTCCTTTCACTATGAAAGCCATTCGTTATGGTTTTCATAGCGACGTGGTGTGTGCGCGCACAACGCGCACACCACCGAACCGGACCGGACCGGACTGGACTGGACCGGTTAAGACGACGGTGCGACGTTTATTGCGCAGAGCGCGCATCGCTTACACAGGACGCAGTAGTGACCTCACAGCGGGCACCTGACTCATACCCACACGCGAGATGAACGTGGACGCAGCAGCGCGCCACATCTCATTAGCTTGCTACCCAAGCCACACGCACACGGTGCGTTTCCCCGTCACTTAGCACGCGCAGCAGCGCGTGCGGAAGCGCGGGTAGCAAGCTATATGTTACTGGTACCAGTAACAGGCTTGCAGGTAGACACGGGTGGCTACCTGGAGGCACACTAGAGGTGTGGTCCCTGTCGGGTCGCTACGCTGAGGAGGGTGGGATGAGTGAGGCTGAGGTGATGGGCGCGCAGCAATCGGTGCGCCGTCGTGTTCGGCGCGCTCCACGGCAGGTTAATGGCGTGACTCGCACGTCGTTGCGAGTGCATCTGACTCGTAGCGAGCGTGCGTTGCTGGAAGCGAAGGCAAGCAACGCCGGATGGTCCTTGTCTCGCACGCTGGTGCACTGCGCGTTGCATCCGGTTGCAGCCGATGAGATTGCGGTCGATAACCTTCACGAGTTGATTGCCGGTTTGCGTGACTACCGGCGTCAGCTCACCGGCCTGGCAAACAACGTCAATCAGCTGACTCGCTACGCTCACACTGACCACGCGCTCCCCGAACATATGAATGACGTTCTCGACCACATTGAGCACAGCGTCGATGAGATCAACTACTTGCTTGCGAGTGTGCGCCGATGATGCCGAACATCGTCGATGGCGGGGACATGGGTGGGCTCATGCGTTACCTGGTTGGGCCAGGACGCGCCAACGAACACACTGAGCCTCACCTCGTGGCTGGCTCACGCACCATCATGAAGCGGTGGGGCGACTGGAGTGAACTGTCCACCGCTCAAGCCGGCGAAATTGCTCGCTACCTTGACTCGTTCATGAACGAAACGGACCGCACCTCGCGCGGCCCGATCCGCAAGTTCGACCCAGCGGCCGGCAGGACGCAAGTAACGGACTACGGTGCGAACCACGTCTGGCATTGTTCTCTTTCTTTATCGCCTGACGAGGGGCCACTGTCAGAAGAAAAATGGGCAGCCATCGCACGCGACTTCATGGACCAGATGGAGTTTACCTCTGCATGTGGGAAGTCCGAGTGCCGATGGGTCGCCATCCATCACGGTGCGTCAAAAAACGGTGGGGACCACATCCACATCGCCGCCAACATCATTCGTGAGGATGGGACCAAGTGGAACAACTGGAACGATCAGCCCCGCAGCCAACGCGCGTGTAACGCTCTCGAACACAAATACGGTCTACGTATCGTGGAAGGGCGCGAACACAATCGCTCATCTAAGTGCGACAGTGCGCAGGCACTGAATGCCGCCAGGCGGGCCGGCAAGCCGGTCACTGACCGCGCCGCACTGGAAACGCGTCTGCGTGCCGCCGCGAAGGCAGCGAGCAATGAGGTTGAGTTCATCGGCCGCGCGCGTGGCCTGGGCGTGAGACTGCGCCCACGTTTTGCCAAGGGACACACGGATGTAATCGTGGGGTACTCTGCTGCCCTGCACACCAAGCCAGGACAGCGTACACAGTGGTACGCCGGTGGGTCCATCGCGCGTGACCTCACGCTGAGCGCGCTGCGCGAGCGCTGGCCAGACACCATCGACGCCTCTACTGATGCAGTGCGCGCATGGCACGATGCCTGGAAGGGGATGCCGCTTGGCGCGCACCGCAGCGCCTACACACCGGAGGAATGGCAAGGGTATAGGCGCGCGCTGGAAATCTACCGCGACGAGCTAGGCGGCATTGACCCCGCTGATCCGCTTGCCTTGGCTAATGCGACCAATGATGTGGCCGGACTTCTGGCGGCCGCCGCGCAGCAATCGGATTTGAGTGAGGACATGCGCCGCGCTTTGGACTACTCCGCACGGCAGGTCGGCCGAAACGCACAGCTGAAACAGCGGCCCGTCACTGGCAGTGGGACGAGCCCGTGGGTCGTTCTCGGTGCGCGGCTGCTCAGCACAGCCATCACTCCCAAGACCAGCAAGGTGAACTATGCACTCATGCTGGTGGAGGCATTGGAATTGGTGAAGACACTGGCAAACCTATATGAACAAGCGCGCCAAACAAACACCGCACACATGATCTTGCGTGACACGCGCACTGTGTACGACCGCTTACGCGCCGAAGCACCGCACACGGCTCACCAATCTCTCCAGGTCGACACGGCAACCTTGCAACAAGACGTATTGCCTGAGCCGGCCGCAACACGCTCCGCGCCCTCAGTCCAGGAGGAGTCGGTGACAGTTGGAGCACCCTCCAACGGCGACTACTTTGAGCGTTTGCGCGCGCGCCATAAGTTCCTCGCGTTGCCCGATGGATTCGGGACAAATACTGAAGGCTCCAGCACCAGTGGCAACGAGACTGACCATGATGAGAGAACATCCAGGCGACCGTTGCCAGGCATCGGGCAAACACCACAACTGACCAAACTCAACCACCCCACACACCACCCAACCCCACGCGGGCGCACGCCCGAACGCGGGCGCGGCCAGTTGCGCTAGTGTGCGCACGGCCCACGTTGTGAGCATGGACGACGAAAACGCATCTTCAGAACTCTTGTATCCCACGCTTGACGCCTTCGTGGAGGATCTCCTGGCACGAATCTATGACCGGTTCCTGCCAACGGGACGGCTGACGTGGTGCCCCCAGTGGTGGAAACACGCCGAAGCGGTATACCGTCTGCAGGCCCTCTGGCTGTCATGGGAATACATGCGAGTAAACGATGGGCCGATGGCATCGGCACAGTGGCTGGTCTCGTATGCTGATCCAATCATGAACGTCCTGTTTGAAAATGACGGGCCATTCAAGGGATGCAGCGTCACGGGTGGTCACCGCGACCTGCGATATCACCCTGATGGGCAGCTGCCCTGCGATCCAGCCGACCCAGAGATTTTCGCCCCGCGTAACTAGCCATAGGGGGCAGCCGACGCCTGGATCACATGTGCCGGGTCTGCACGCGCGCCGATTTCTGAGCTCGCGGGGTGGCGCGACGTGTGGATGTTCTGGCGACGGTGCTCATCGCTTGCCTGACAGGGGTGTGCAGGCCCTTGTCGGCCGTGATGGCTGCCCGCACCGACTGCGGATCCGCACCCTTATCCAGCAGCGCCTGAGCGTGAGCCTGACGCGCCTGCAGTGTGTCCCACGCGGCTTGCTCGCTGTGGCCGGCGTGCCTTGCCTCGCTTACTTCCTTCACTGTGTTTTCACCGCCAGGGCTCACACTGCCTTGCTTGTCTGTTTCCAAGGCTTCAGATGCTTCACGAGTCTCGATGCTCGCATTCTCGCGCGCACGGCCCAGTGCCCTTTCAGCCTGAGCCTGCTCGGCCTGAGCGGCCTTAATATCGGGATAGATCGCACGAATACGCGCATCCACCTGCTCACTGTCACCGAGCCATGCCGCCAGGTCATGTTTCCACATATCGTTCAGCCACTGCGGTGCACTGTCTTTTTGCTCGTGCACGTAGTGGAGAATTTCCTCGCGACGTTCACTGCCAGCCAGCTGCTCATAAGCGCGGTACAGCACGTCCTGGACAACGGGCCTGACGTCCTCCACATCTTCGCTATCGAGGACAGGCGCCACCTTCAGGGCCTGTTCGACCCGTGGAATATCCTCCACGTCCCTCATTGGAGCGGTGACCTCAATTCCCCACCGCTCTTTCGCCTCACGCTCACACCTTCGCGCGGCCAGCCCCGCCTGCGGGTCAATGTCGCTAAACCTTTTCGCCACGCCGTACACGTAGACAGCTTCATCGCGTGATGCACTGTCCCACCAGTGTGACGTGAGCGCCTCCGAATACACCTTTTCAGCCAGGGCACGCTCTTGCCTAATCGCCCTGCGCAACGCTTGCTCGTGGTAGGTGGAAGACTTCTGGGCCGCGCGCAGGGCCTGCTCGCGACGCATTGCCATGAATCTGCCTACCGCCAGCGCCACCCGCCAGGCACGCGCCATCTCCGCACTCGTCTCATTAACCACCTGATCTGCCATCACATGCGCCTTTCTACGCTTACACTGCTATTTCACTGTTTGAAAACCAGGCTGCTCCCAAAAGGGAACCAATTGCACAAGGGTGGGCACAGCCCCCGACGCAAACACCCATGCCCGCCCCTGCGGTAGGGCCTGCAGGTCCGACACCGTGGCGATAGGGCGCTGCTGGGACGCCTTTGATGTCGAATACGAGTGGCCCTGGCTTGACCTGGACACCTGTGTGGAGTCCACATAATGCACACCAATCAGCTCCGATATGCTGCGCAAGAACTCAGGCTCAGATACACCGCCGCCATACATCTTGACGTTCGCCGCCGACCACAATGCCTTCATTCCCTTTTCGCCCCACACTCGTTCGCCCTGGCTCCACGACTGCAATACCGTGTCCACGCATACTCCACGCGATCCCAGGTGCGAGTACTGATTGGGCAGTTCACCCCACCGGCACACGTTCGCCGCCTCATCGAGCTCAATCAGCATGGGAGTGGCCAGCCTGCCGCGCGGCTGCGTACTTGCATGGGCTGTGGCCGCTTCCACTACAGTCACAGTGAGCGGGGTCACTATCTGAGTGGCACTGCCGCGCCCTTCTTGAGACAGGCAGTACAGTGTCTGCCGCGTCCTGACGAACTCGGCCGCATTGAACTCGGGTAAGCCCTCCGATGGGGTCACCCACCGCATCAGCTTCGTGTTATTCAGAAAGTGCATGATGCGCAATGCCCCGCCATACACGCTGCCACGCGTCTCAACAGGCATGCCCATAAACCCCTCCAGGCTCGTTGCGGCCTTACGCACGTCATCACGGGTATCTGGGTCTGCGAACTCCTCAGCCATGCTGCGCAGCAGCAGCACTGCCTCATCGTTCGTCTGATCAGCAAGCCACGGCTGCAAGGCTGTCAGTGGCCGGCCCGCCAGAGCGGCAGCCAGCAGCATCGGAGAGATCAACTGGCACGCCCATCGATCCCACATGTCGGTTCCATCCTTGTTCGACACGTCCTCAGCCGACAGGAACATGTCAGCCAGCGCGCTCGCCTGCACATAGTCAGTCACATACGACAAGGGATTCCACCACCACGACTGGCGTGTGTCTGCGAGATTTTGCGGGTCGAACACCCATGACCGCTCGCCCGTAGCCGCTTCACGCCTGGAGCGTGTTTCATCCACAATGTCACGCTTGTTCGAGGTGGCCACAACTGCTCCAGGCGCAGCTAGGATACGCGGCACCACCCAGGCTGTTGTCTTGCCCGTGCGGGGACCGGCAATCGTGATGCACACATCTTCAAACGAGGACAACACGGCCGCATCCGCTGCCACGGTGCGGCCTACAGGCAATCCAGCCGCACCCTGCACGCCCAGGCGCTGAGCTTTGGCTGCAACAGCCTTCAATGTGATCGGCTCAATGTCACGGCCGCGTCCCGCGTACTGCGCGGCCTCATCACCTCGACGCGACTGGCGGTGTCTGCGCACACCTGCCAGGACCACTAGGCCACTCACCACCACAAGGATCAGCGTCACCACCGCAATCCACCAATACACCTCCCCCGTGGGATCCACTCGGCCGCCCGCCAAATCAAGCACGAGTGTGAACGGATTCCACGACACATCCGCCACGCCACGCGCCCACGCCCACACGTGCACACCCACGATGAGCGGCACGCTGCCGGCGATCACCATGACGGTCACGACCACCATGAGGAGAGTGGACGGCTCCCACGTATCCGCATCGTCTCGAACACTCATTGGGCTCTCCTGGCCCACCGCTGATTCGTATCTGACAGTGCGGCCTCACCGCCTACGAAGCGCACCTGGAAGGGAGTGCCAGGCGCGTTAGACGTCTTGAGCAGGAACTTGCCCATTCCCAGCGGCGGAGCGTCACGCCCCGTGGTCGGGTCGTAGGTGCCAGGCGCGTTCCACGACGTGAGCATGTCCTTTTCCTTTTCTGTCAGGGAAAACACGCCCTCCAGCAAGCTCATTTCACGCGCAGGCATGCCGCCAAGGAACAGCATTTTTGACCGCTCGACAAAACCTGCCGCTTTCAGCCGGTCGGCAGGCGATGCCAGAGCGTTGAAATCGGCCATCGAGTGCGTGATCATGACCTGCCCCACACCGATCGTGCGGTTCAGGCGAGTCAGCGAGTCAATCCGCTCCACCAGTCCCGATGAGGCACGCAGAATACGCCACAGTTCATCCATGACGATCTTGTAGCGCCGACGTGGGGCCACGCCCGCATCCGCCAGCGTCTGAGCTATCTCGACCGTGGCGAACCCATACGACCAGCACGCCAGCAACAAGGCTGCCTGCAGGTCCTCTGAGGCTTCCTTAAACGCGCTCACGTCGAAAACCACGCATCGGTCCATCATCATCGGCGTCGTGGTCTCCACCGCGAAAAGAGCGCCGAAACGGCCCGACACCAGCGCCATCAGGGATGCTTCCAGGCTTTCAGTTACCGCGCGATAATGATCAAGGTCCCCACGATCCAGCGCGGCTGCACGAAGCGCTGCAGGCGCCTGGCGCACCACTTCGAGTAGATCAGCCAGTACCACGGGCCGCTCATATGTCTCCAGGATTCTGATTGCCTCATCCACAATGGTTTCTTCACGATCAGATGGCGGGGTGCGCCGAATGATATGAATCAGCGAGCACACCATGTCTTTTTTGCGTTCATGAGCCGCCGCAACCAGCTTGTCACGATCCTCCCACTTACCCGCTGCCTCCAGCAGTGCAACGGCCTCCGACACGTTGCCCGCATCCAGCGGATTGATCCCGGCACCGCCATGCTCAATGCTGATCACCTGGCCGCCCAAAGCCTCGATCAGCGCCACGTAATCGGGCTTGATGTCGCCCAGCACCATTGTGTGCACGCCAAACCCAGCAGATGCAGTAATCATCCTGCGCACCAAAGACGACTTGCCCAAGCCGTTTAAGCCGAGCACCATTGCTGAGGGTGCGGAAATAAGCCCGCGCTCAAACCAGCTAATCTCATCAGCACACACCGCGCCGCCACCGCGCAGCGCGCGCCCCAATGGTGCTCCCACCAACGCCGTATTTGACCCGACAATAAACGGGAACAGTCCGCACACCTGTTTTGAGGTCGCCCTCCACGGCTGGATCAACGGCCCATTAGCCGGCCATCCGCTCCCACGGCCTCCCTTGCTCGCCGTCGCGCTGACACCTCCAAACAAGGCCGCCAGCAAGTCGGTGACAAATCCACCCATCACTACCACCCGCCCGACAGCCCTTGAGAAGCAGGCCGAAGCCCCAGCGGCAGGCCCAGGGCAAACGCGCTGTCCTGAGCGCCGTATGCCGGTCGCACCAGCAGGCGCGACGATGATGCCAACGCAGTGACCGCGCTTGAGGTGTCGTCCAGCTCATCCGTACTCGTCGTAGCAGTGATAATCAGTGCAAAATCCAGCAATCCCGCACCAGCTGCCTCCTCATCAGCCACCTGTTGTGCCGCGCGCAGCTCACGTCGCGCGGTCGCTGTGGGACGAGGAGTATTCTCCACACGAGCCGCAGCCCTGTTCACGTCCGCATCGGCCGCAGCTGGAGCCTTTGCCGCGTCAACCGGTCGATAAATGATCGTCACCCGCTTACGCTCCACATCACGTGAAGGCTCCAAAATTCGTCGCAAAACGCCCGACTGCACATAGCCGCGTGCAGGGCGACTCATCACCCACGTGCGTGACAAACCGGAATCATGGCGGTAGTAGTCCCACTCGGCCACAGCACGAATAGGGCCCGCATCTTCCCACACCAACGCGACTTCTTCGCCCGCGCTAGCGGCCTGTTCAAACAAGACCTCCGACGCCGGATCATACGCCACGCGCGTGAGCTGACATACCTCACGCGCGGTCAGCACATGCACACCGCCTGCGCCCGTTCCCATCAGCGTCTGAGTCAGCCCAGGCAGATCAGAGGAAATACGCGACACCGCCTGCGCCCGCTTCTTCGACGAGCCCATCTTGGAAGGGTCAAACGTGATCGTAATCCACACGCGCACACGTGCCGCGCCCTGCCCATACTCATCGACAATGCGCTGAAGCATCTGTCGCGCAACCAGTGGAGCATCCTGGCTGATGCGAGAGCCTACCTCACGGCGCAGCCGATCCCCACTATCAGGGATCGTCTCAACACACACGCTTGCCTGAGCAACCCCCATCTGTCCGCCCAGGTCCCCCAGCCACATTCCCCACAGCGCCACCTGACGGTCAATCGTGTCCTGGTCGGTCAAAGCACCACCTTCAGGCGCCACGCTCATCACTACGCTCAGCGTCCCATCCCCGTGCTCGATCAGCCCAAAAGGCCTCTCATAGGAATCACGATGCTCACTCAACCGCGACGCGTGCAACATGCCAGGCAACTCGCACATGCCCTGCGTCGCATCCGGTGCTATCCCGCCCGTTGCGTGAATATTCGACTTCCTGCGCGCCGCCCTGCCAAAACGCATCCTTTGATTCATCCTTTCTGCCACAGACACCCCATGCACATCGCGGGTCACCATCAGCAGCACGAGACCAGCCCACACGACTGCGACCGCCAACGCGATCACCACGCCCTTCGACATGGCCACTACGCTCACGACAGCCAGGCCGACGAGTCCAAAGATCGATTCGCCAAACCCCATCTTTCCGAAGCCCGCGCGGCGCGGGATACGCCAATTGCCATACGTTCGAACCTTGACCGCCTCAGCGCTCATTTTGAACATCACCACCAGTAGGACTGAAGCCGCCCATATCACTGTCCACGCCTTCACGCCCAGGCGCACCGCTCGGACCGGAACTCCCATCACGGCCCGACGCGCCATTAGCACCTGACGGGCCGCTTTGATGAGAACTGTTCGACCTCTGAGAGGCTCCACTCGACGCGGCCCCCGTCGCACTGCCAGCGCCACCACCGGCGCTACCAGCACTACCCGCACCCATCGAGCGCGCACCACCACCAGCACCAACACCAGAAGCTCCACCTGCACCCGCACTCGACGCGGCACCACTAGCACCGCTAGCGCCCGCACCAGCACCCGCTGCCGCTGTGGCTCCTCCACTGGCCGTCGCAGCACCCACGCGGGCCACAGTCATTGCACCCGTCGCCAGCACTGCTCCCGCACCAGCAGCGCCACCGCCACCGGCACTGAGCGCCTCAGTGGCCGGCACCATAAAGGTCACCAGGGCGGGCAGCGACAACACTGCCAGGATCAGCATGACAACGCCCATGACGAAACTCGTCAAGTCCTCACCACTCGCCAAAACCCAGGAATCGCCTTGCACCAGCTTGATAGCCACCGCGTAAATGATGGAAGCGGCCGGCTTAAACATCAGGAACGCGAAAAACCATGCCACGATTTTCCACAGCCAGCCCCGCCCCCACTTCGTCGAGTAGGCGCCAGCTGCCAGCGGCATAATTCCCACCAGTAGGATCAGCATTGCTGACCGAATAAACATCAGGCCTATCTGGACCAAGTTCGCGACCAGCGCGCCCAAGCCACCCACGATCAGCACCGTCAGCCCCAAGCTGCCCGTCACACTCGTCACTGACAAGATTTTCGAGCCAAACTTGCCCGCATCGCCATCAATCGCCAAGCCGATCACCCACGTGGAAAACGCATCTGACGCATCCACCAGCAACTGTCCAACACCGACAGATGCACCAGAGACCACAGCCAGCGCCAAGAGTCCCTGTAGCACGCTCATCGCTGTTTCACCGCGCCTGGACAGCGCCAAATGGATGCCAGCCACGAACAGCGATGCGACTGCCAGCGCCACCACAAGTATGTGAGTGGTGGAGTGTACGAAGCCCACTGCCGAGTCAGCACCCCCAAGCCTGGGGGTACCCACACCCGTCCACACCGTGCCGACCTTCAGCAACGTGGCAGACACATCCTGAATGATGTTGTACGCCCATTCTGCGATAATGTTGTGCGTCGCCTCAGAAGCGACCTCACCGATCTTGCATGACAGTTCCCAAAACTGGCACATTTACGCACTCCACTCCACGAACCCCTCCAATGCAAGTGAGTCAATAACGCGCTCACCCCACGAGTCAGTAGATGGAGCCTGCACCTTCCAATCACCGTCCTGCCACACCAACACCACGGGCCACGCCACAAGCGTGTCAGGAACCGACACCGACGACACAGCCAACACCACCATCGCCGCGTCTGGACCACGATCCTCATACCGGAACCCGTGAATGCTCAACGCGGAGCCCGTCTCACCTTGCCATTCGGCCTTAATCTGTGCTTCAAGCCGATCACGATCCGGCCCGGCAGCCATCAGGGCAGGAACCACCTCATCAAGACGCTCCTTCGACGAAAACCACGACAGGAAATTGGCTGACGCCAAAATCGCGCCCGCCGGACTATGAGCGAAGCACCGCGAAATCCCATCCGCCATGCCAGGCCCATACCCGTTAATGCTCGGCACTGTGATCCGCTCTCCCACTTGTACAGGTACCGACGGCAACGCCTGCTCAGGAACCGCACGCTCCAAAGACGACAAGCCGCACACCGAATCAGACGCACCAGCGCCGCCAGCAGTGGCCTCATCAGGCGACTCACCACCGCTTTGTTTACCTGCACCAGCGCCCGAAGCGCCCGAGGAAGGGGAGGCGGCATTCTCACCACTAACAGGCACAGCATCCCGTGTGACCACCAGAAAACCCAAGCCCACCAGCAACGCAACTACCAGCAGCCCCGAAACAATAAAGGCTGGGCGGGCAAGAATGTTCGTGCTCTTTTCCTCAGCCATTACAGCAATGCCTTCGCCAGAGCCGCCGCAGCCGCAATAACAATTGCACCCATAATCACATAGCCGATCCTGCGCACGTTCTCATTACCCATCCCACGCTCATTCGACACCGCAAGCATGATTCCGCCGACAATAAAACCGACAATCACAGACGCGCCGGCAATCCACATCACCCAATTCAGCACCGTCTGCACGCGCGCCTCCACACCTGGAGGCGCAACCGGCGTCGGATTCAAATCCATCCAAATCAGCCCCGCGCGCCCCACCACGGACTCAACAACGCCAACACCACTCGCAACAAGACTCATTTACTCGTCCTTTCCAATCAACGACATATCTTTCAAAACCTTGCGAACATCCCTCGAAAGCGGAACGTCCCACGCGAAACCGGTACGCCACGCACTCTGGAAGCCCACCAGCCACACGCGCGGAAACGCGCCAGCAACACGCTGACGAAACGGGGCAAGCTCTTTCGGACTGCGACCAGGCGCATCCGCCGCCAAAATCAAACCAACCAGCTCCACACGCCCAACCTGGCCAGACGCCCACTGGATCCCCGCGTCCTGCGCGGCCCTCAGCCCAGCAAAATGAGTACGAGCCACCACGACTACGCGCGTTGACCTACTCGGATCAGGCCACGACACACCAGCATCACCCGCGCCCAACAAGCGGGCCCACGACGTCGCCCCCGCGCCGCCGTGCGCGCCGACCACCCACAACGGGCAATACCCGCCAGCAAACGCAATCGGCAAGCCGCCAGCCGCCACCACCTGCGCGCCCGGCTTCCACACAGGCGGCCGGACAGGCTCAGACACCGCCGCGCGGTCGCCGTAGTCCGAGGAGTATTCTCCACCCGAGCCAGCCCAAGGATTTCTCATGTGCGCTCCCTTCTACGTAATACGTAGACAATGCGCACACACCATCAAGACAATGAAAGACACGCAATGACCAGCTGGCCACCCATCACCATCACCCAAAACGCTGACGGCACCGCCACCGTCACCTCAGCAGGCATCACAATTGCCCGCCTACAACCCAGCCAACACCTACACCACGACGCAATGAACATTGCCCTGGCACAAGCCAAACACTACAACCGCGCCCTACCCGTCACCGCAACAGGCCCAGAAGGCACGTACTACATGAGCGTGCACCCAGACGGACACATCCAAACCCATGACACACCCGAGCCGACAACCAGCAATACCGGAAACGCCAGCAATACCAGCAAAACCATAAACCCCAGCAACCCAAGCGATAACGAAGCAGCCACACACCACAACCAAACCCCCGAGCACGCGCCCACACCGACACGCTCACACCCGCACAGCAGGAAACACCGGACACGCCTCATCCTCACCGCACCACTCATCCTCCTCCTCATCATCGCCACCGCCGCAATCGTCATCAACAGCACGCACCAAACTGGCAAAACCCTGATCCACACCGACACACCCACTACCACTCAAAGCGCGCAATCCACCGCACCCGAAAACCCAGCCGAGAAAGCTCAAGACAAGCAGCGCACACCACAATCCACACCAACCACTCCGCCAAAGCCTGAACCAGCCGCAGCCACGACGCCACACACAGAACCAGAACCAGATCCCGAGCCCACACCCGCATCCGAGCCGGCACCGCAGACGCTCGAACCACCAACATCACCAGCACCAGAGCCGGCACCAGAGCCAGCACCCACAGGCGTCACCTCAATGAACACCTCAGTCACCACTGGAAGCAGCGGCGCTGCCACCTTTTCGATCACAGTTTCAGGAAGCGGATACATCACCTGCACCATCAGCATCGCAGGACAAGCAGCCAACGCCAGCACACCCATACCAGGAACAGCCACCGCCATCCTCACCGGAATCCCACTCGGCACACAATCATGGACCACAAGCTGCGACGGCCTCGTCAATACCGGCACCATCACCATCTACTAAGGAGACACCACCACTGCCATGCAACAACTCGAACGCCACAACGAATACATCGTCACCTTCGACGGACAAACCCCCGACGAAGCAGGAAGCAGATACTTCATTGCCCACGACTACACGACAGCCAAAGCCGAAGGCATCAACATCGCTCAGGAACTCAACTTAAACCCCAAGACAATCAGAATCTTCTACCGCATCACCATCACCGTCAACACCAACACCGTCGAGGTCGGGCAAGACACCAACTACGAAGAAGTACTCGAACAAATCTATAACGAGTTCAAACCCCTCTAACAAAAAAGCATGGTGCCAAACTGGCACCATGCCCCCAAACCCAACTTGTGATCCACCTCACCTTCCTGCTATGCCGCCAGATTCAAGGCTTCCACCACCTCGCGAGCAGCTATCATCAGCGCCTCATCATCAGCCTGCAACAGGCTGCCTTTGACACCACGCCGCGAACCCACCAACATAGTCATCCACGCGCGCGCAGCCTCACCACTCACACCCAAATCACCCAACCGTGGATCCACACTCGCCATTCGATGCCGCCTGCTACTATCACCCACCGCAAGCTCAGCTATACGGCGAGTTCCCGCCCACGCCAACGTCTCGGTCATTCCCGCCTCTATCAGCGCCGTCACCATACGAGCCAGCGGGCCCTCAAAATCATCGACACACACCCACGCATCACCCGTATCGCCCTGGCCGGGACGCACCCCAGCCTCAGGCATCATTGACGGCTCCACCGCCTCCTCCACACCAGCACACTTATCACGAGCAAAACACCGCCTATTCACAATCGTCGTCCACATCGCCCACGGCCGCGACGCCTCCACCACCTGCGAGGCACACGTCATCAGCACCTCCCACGCGATCCCACACGTATCAGCCACCGACTCAGACCACGACATCCGAGAAAACTGCACACCCCGAGAAATCGCATTTGAGAACTGGCGCGAGGCCACCTCCTGCACCGTCACCGCCAAGCACTGCGCCGCACCACCTACCCACCCATCAGAAGCCGCCTCCACCACCACACGCCGCAACCCCTCATTATCAGACATCGACAACGGCACAACACCCACACACGCATCAGACTCGCACCCATCCTGACCAGGACACAACTCGCCCTGGACAGGCGAATCACTCACCCCCGCCATCCAATGCAACACCAACCGCGAAGCCGCCTTACGACCCTGCACATACCGCATCTGGCGTGACAAAACCCCGCGCGACTCCAAACCCGCCAACGAGCGAAACACCGACCGGCGAGAAACACCCGTACACTCCACCAGATACTCCACAGCGCAAATCACCACACCACGAGCATCCGCAAGACGAGCCAGCTCAAACAACACCAACGACTGCGACGCAGTAAGACCTCCCACGCCACGCGCCCACACCAACCACGACGTCACGCCTGATCACCAACCAAACGGTCATACCGCTTCTGCGCCTCACGCACCTGCACAACCCGCGACACCCCCACACACTCAGCAGTGACCTCATCCCACACGCGAGACCACACCGGGTCAACATCCTCAGCAGCATCCCGCTCCAACGCCTCAACAGCACGCCGCCGACGCGAAGCTTCCGCATCCGACGCCACACGCTGAAGGCGCGCAGGCGCCATCAAAGGCGCAACATTATGCTCCAACCGATACGCCACCAACGCCGACAACCGGCCCACATCACCAGGCACCGGCTGATCCATCACCCGCCGAATCTCCCCCGGACGCCACCCCACAGCCAACCGCTCACGCAACAACTCGACCACCCTGGCAGCGCCAGAAGGATCCAACACCCTCAAGGGCGGCGGCAGACACTCCGCGATCAACTCCGCATCCGCCACCCCCAACAGGGAATCAATCTCAGCATCCACACCAGACCCAACCGAACCAAAAAACTCACCCTCGCGCGCCACAGGCGCTTCCTCGCGCGTAGGTTCGGTTTGGTTAGGTTTGGTTTGGTGGTTTAGTTGGGGGTTATATGTACATATGGGTGCAACCTGTTGCATCTGTGGACTACCCGGATTTGCATCTGTGGAACCCCTATCGTCTCCACATGTGCAAGATTTGCGTGTGTGGCCACAACCGCTACATTCCAACGAAAAGTCCACATGTGCAAGATTTGCATCTGTGGACTCAGCAAAATTACCCTCCACATCCAAATGCAGACGATACGTCGTGCCCGACCGATGCTTATGCGCTGACTTATCTGCACACGCACCCGACTGATCCCCACACCACGAATAACGCGGAACACGTGAAATGAGCCCATACTCATCCAGCGTCTTTAAGTGCGACGCCACACTCCGTAAAGAACACTCCGCACGCCGAGCAATCTCCTCACGCGAACGCCACGTCTCATCCTCATCGTTAGCGAACTCCGCCAACGCCAACAACACCAGCTTCTCACCCTGACCAAGACCCTTAATCCGATCAAACGCCCACGCAACAGCTCTGAAACTCACAGCTTGCCACCTCCCACCATCACCTGGCACAACATGGGAAAGCGCTCCGCTTCAGTATCCGAGTCATCCATCTTGATAAGCCCAAGCTGTTGAAGATGGATCAAAGCACCTTTCACATCATGAACACTTGAACGCGACCGGCGAGCTGGACGCTCTAGCGAGCGCAGCAACACCCAGCCGTCATCGCCAGCATCATCAGCCAAAGACAACAAGACCATCTTTTCGAGCACATCAATACCGTCGGTTAAACCAAACGCCCACTCAATCGCTTCGACACTCACAACGCGCCCCCTAACAGCAAGCGAGCCGACCAGCAACCCGAATCCGACCAACGACGCGCCTCAATAAGACCCGCACGCTCCAAAGACGACAAGCACGCCTCAACACGCGCCACACTCAAACCCGTCACACCCGACACCAAAGCCGGATCAACACGAACAACCCCACCGTCATCCGCTTTCCACGCCAAACGCAGAAGAACAAGCTTGTCACTCAACCGGCCACAACTGACCCGCCAAGCCCACTGAACAGCCTCAGCACTCACCAGACCCACCGCCAGACGCAGAACGACAAGGCAGCACCCGATCTTTCGGCAAAGGCAGATCATCATTGCGAGCTAATACCGGCTGGAGCAAGGATCTAATATCACCCTCCTCAAAACGGAGGCGACCCGAAGGAAGCCGTACATGCTTAACATCGCCATTTCTTGCCCATCGACGCACCGTATCTGGGGAAACTTCGAGAATTCGCGCCGCCTCGAATGCGTCAATGATTGTTGGTTGTTGCATTTTCTGCACCTCCTGCGCGCCATCTTTACACGCGCATTCAGTGCTGTCAAGAATCACTGTTGCATTTTCTGCACTTATTGCTATGATTTACACATGGAACGAAACGAGAAAGCGCCTCGCTTGGAGCGCATGACAGCAGACATGGCTGTTGGTATCTCCATTAACCAACACCTTTTTGCACACAGGATGTACGCCGTGAACCTCGCTCAGCTACTCGGACTGTCACGCTCAACTGTGACGCGAAAACTACGGGGAGATGTGGGATGGAGCCTGCAAGAGCTTCTAACCGTTGCTAATTTCTTCCAAGTTGAGCTAAACGACTTGGTGCCGACTCCTGACCGTGAGGGTGGCTGGATACCCGCCCCGTTCGTCCCCGGATACGCGAAAACCCCCGCTCTCGCGGGGGCTAGCTCAGAGCCACCTGTGGGAATCGAACCCACGACCTATTCATTACGAGTGAATCGCTCTGCCGACTGAGCTAAGGTGGCCGCCTTCCCTATCAGCGCTACGCGGCTCCGCCACGCGCATCAATTGATAGGCAACGACGTTTACTGTAGCCGACTACCCACGCCTGCGACAAATGCTCGACAGGTGGAGCGCGTCACGCCCAAAGGTTAGCGCCTAATCCGTGCACTGAAGACCGTCCTGCGGGACGGTTCCGTTGAGGAAGAAACCGTCAACAGCATCACGCACGCACCGCGACCCGTCGCGCGAATACGCCGTGTGATTCCATCCATCCCAGCTCACCAGTACACCTTTACTGAGCTGGTCGGCAAGCGCCTGCGACATCACATAAGGCGTGGCGGGGTCGTGCGTCGTTCCCACCACAACAATCTCCGGGGTGCTCAGCGTGGATCGGTCCGCGTTCGCGCGTAGATTCAATGGGCCAGCCTTCCAAAGCGGCAGAGGAATACCCGGCGAAACGACCCATGAACGGCAGCTCAGCTTTCATCTTCTCCGCTGCAGCAGCCCATTGCTCAATGTCTCCGACCGGAGAATAGTCCAGGGAGTTAATCACGCTGATTGCTTCCATCGAATTGTTCTGGTACGTGCCATCAGCGTTGCGTTCCATCAGCAGATCTGCGAGCGCCAGCATCGTTGACCCATCGTCCTGCTTGATTGCCATATCCAGCCCCTGGGTCAACGCATCGTGCAACTGCGTGTCGTACAGCAGGCCGATCACGGCGCTGAAGGCCAGGGAAGACGTCAGCGGTCGGTTAGGATCCTGCGTCTCAAGCGGTTTTTCTTCCAGTTGATCGAAGAACGCGTTCAGAGTCTCCAGTCCTTCGTCAACACTTGACCCCACCGGGCAGTCCGACGATGCGGAGCACACTTTAATCCAGTTTGCGAGGGCGTCCTCGAACCCCTGCATCTGCAGTCGTTCAACCTCGTCAATACTGAGCGACGGGTCGAGCGCACCGTCAAGCACCATGCGTCCGACCTTGTCGGGGAACAGCTCGGCGTACGTCGCTCCCAGGTAGGTGCCGTATGAGTACCCCAGATAGGTCAGTTTGTCCTGTCCGAGGGCGGCTCGCGCCATATCAAAATCCTTGGCAGCTGAGATCGTGTCAACGTGCTCGGCCAGGGAGCCGCTGTGTTCCTTACATCCAGCTGCCAGCTTGGCGGATTCAGCCTTCAGATCCTCAACAATTTCCTGCGGGGTGGGCTCTTGGGTGCTGTCGGATTGATCGGCTGGATCGTCGGACATTGCGGCCGTTTCATCGCGTTCTTTGTCTGTCAGGCAGATAACCGGCGTGGACTGGCCGACTCCGCGCGGATCCAATGCCACGATGTCAAAGCGGTCCGCCAGATCCATCGACAGTCCCTGGCTCGCAATGTAGGGCAAGATCGAAGTTGCCGGGCCACCGGGCCCACCGGGGTTATAGAACAATGCGCCTTCGGATTGCGGTGCGCGGTGAATGGCCAGCGCCAGTGCAATCACATCGCCGTCGAGCTGGTCCCAATCCAACGGTGCATACAGTGCGCCGCACTCATATCCGTCTGATGACTGCTGCGAGCCTTCCATCTGTTTGAGGTCGTCATCAGTGCATTCACGCCAGTTGACTTTCTGCTGGTAGAAGCCCTCAATGGTTGGTTCCGGCAGGTCACCCAAAGTGTCGCTGAACGTTGATCCCGAGGTGATGACCGTGCGACCATCTTCGCTCACGGCTGACTGCTGGTGAGTGGCAGATCCACCGCTCTTGCGGTCGTGTCCAACGATCAGCACGGCACTGACAGTTGCCAGCGCAACGACGACCAGTATGGCGAGCAGAACTATCACGATGTTGCGTGAACGCGTTTTCATGGGTCAAGACTAACAATGATTCAGCTGCCTACCCCAGTAGGAGGCCGGGGCCTCCCGGTTCACGGACAGTGTCGATGCGGTCGCGCACCCTCCGGCTGGACGCCACGCGCATCTAACGCAGCGCCACCACCATTGCTTCCATTGCGAGCAGTGGATTCGCACCGTTGGTCAGTCTGGTGCGCGCCTGGTCAATCACGTCGATGCGCGCAAGAGTCTGCTCCGGGCTGGAGGTGCGGGCGATATGTTCGATTACCTCCGCGACATCGTCATTCATCAGATCCTGATTCGCACCGAGCTGGAGCATGAGGACATCGCGGTACACGCTCATCACGTCCAGCAGGATCCGATCCAGCATGTCGGTCAGTGAGCGTTTCATGCGGCGGGTCTGATTTTCACGCAGTTGGCGCAGTTGTGAGCGCACATGCGGCGTCATCTTGTCGCCCTCGACCATGCCGAGCTGGTAACGCAACTTGGCTTCTTCTTCCGTGTTGCGCTGCTCGGCAACCGTCTCCGTGTCACTCTTCGCCATCTCAACTAGGTCATGGGCGGCGACAGCGGCTTCACCGACTGAGGCAACGTGAATGGCAGCGCGGATGCGTTGACGGCGCTTATCGCGCTCCTCGGGGTCACGCGCCAAGGCTTTCGCCCGCCCGATGTGGCACTGCGCTGCCCGCGCAGCCTCGCGCGCCACGTTCATGTCCACGCCGAGCTGCCGGACCAGCAGACCAGCCACAGCGTCAACCGATGGGATGCGCAAGGACAATTGTCGGCAGCGTGACCTGACGGTGGTGATCATGTCTTCGGAGCTTGGTGCACACAGCACCCACACGGTGCGCTCGGGAGGCTCCTCGATAGCCTTGAGCAGAATATTCAACGAGAGTTCCTGAATGCGGTCCGCGTCTTCAACAACGATGACGCGCCAGCGGCCCTGCGAGGGCGCCACCTGGGCGCGCATGATGATGTCGCGCACCTGTTCTGCAGTAATAATGCTGGTTTCTGTGGCAACACTCAGCACGTCAGCGTTTGTTCGAGCCACTGTCGTCACACATCCTGGGCACGTGCCGCACCCGATCTCACTTCCTGTGCACTGCAGGCACGCGGCAAATGCGAGCGCAGCGTTGGATCGCCCGGAACCCGGCGGCCCTGTCACGAGCCATGCGTGGGTCATGGAGTGGGTGCTGCGATCACTGTTGCCCTCGACGATGTGGCGGGCGGCGCGGGCAGCTTCCTGCAACGTGGCGACGGCCTTTTCCTGACCGACAATGTCATCCCATACGCTCATCGCTCACCTGCCTCACAGCGATACCGGCGCACAGGCCTCGTACAGGCGCTGATACCCGCTGGTGGGCACACCGCTGCAACACGTCGGGCTCAACACAGCAGTCCCTCACTGTCACCTTCCCACAACGTGCCCTGGGATTCTTTCAGCAAAGCCGCCACCATCGTGCCAGCCTGGTCCTCATCGCCTGTCTGCGATGCTGCATGCTCGGGCGCAGGCGCGTTCGACTGGGGTGATTCGGTCGCAGACAGCTCGACCTGATCGTGCGCCTCATGATTGACGAGGAGACCCAATGCGGGTCGAACGCGTTCCTCCAGTACGCCTCTGATCTCGCAGAACACTTCTTCAGGGGTGCCGACCGCGTCGATGACGACAATGCGGTCTGGGTAGCGATCTGCCAGGTGCAGGTATTCGTGGCGCACTCGCTCATGGAAGTCCATTGATTCACGCTCGATACGGTCAGCGGTGTGCGACGCCGTCCCTCGTCTGGCACCCACCTCGGGGGGCAAATCCAACAGCAAAGTCAGATCCGGCGACAGGTCCTCCGTCGCCCATTTTGACAAGGCCAGTACCTCATCCACGCCCAGTTCGCGCGCAGCGCCCTGGTAGGCCACTGACGAGTCAATGAATCGGTCAGCCAGCACTACCTGACCGGCCGCAAGTGCGGGTCTGATCACGGTTGCTACATGGTAGGCGCGGTCAGCCGCATACAGCAGGGCTTCAGTACGCGGATCCACGTCTTCGGGTCCGTGCTGAATGAGCTGACGCAGCTGGTTACCCATGTCAGTTCCACCCGGTTCGCGGGTCACAAACGAGACGCATCCAGCCTGATCAAACCACTCTTTGACGTGTTCGATCTGGGTGGTTTTGCCTGCACCGTCACCGCCTTCGAAGGTGATGAACAGGCCGCGCCTGCGCCGCGAATCCCCGCTGGAAGTGCTCATGAGCCTATCTTTGCACGAGGCACCGGCATTTGCGTACATGCACGCTGTTCAAGCCGACGCACTACTGGTCGCCATCCGCAGATGAGGCGTTCTTCTTCGACGCTGAAGCCTTGGACGTGCCCGACGACTTCTTCGCACCAGTCCCGGCGCTCTTACGCGTCGTCTTCGCACTCTTCGTGGAGGCTTTCTTGCGGGTCGTCCTGGTGGTGCTCTTGCGTCCGCGTTTGGGAGCAGGCCCCTTGGCGCGTTTGTCAGCCAGCAGTTCAAAGGCGCGGGCTTCAGTCAGCGACTCGATCGATTCGGATCGCGGCACCGTCACATTGGTCTGACCGTCCGTGATGTACGGTCCGAACCTGCCGTCCTTGACCACCACTTTCTTCTCAGAGATCGGGTCAATACCGAATTCACGCAACGGCGGCCTGGCCGTGCGGCCACGGCGTGTCTTAGGCTGAGCGAACAGTGCCAGCGCCTCATCCAACGTGATCGTCAGCAACTGTTCTTCGCTTTCCAGTGAGCGCGAGTCACTCCCCTTCTTCAGGTACGGCCCATAGCGACCATTCTGAGCGGTGATCACTTCGCCATCTGCCGGATCAGCTCCCACTTCACGGGGCAACGACAACAGCATCAAAGCATCATCCAGCGTAATCGTCGCCAGATCCATCGACTTGAACAGGGAAGCCGTGCGCGGCTTCACCTTCTTCTTACGCGTCGATTTCGCAGCGTCGCCCTCGTCGGCGTCCTCGGGCAGAACTTCGGAAACGTAGGGGCCGAAGCGACCATTTTTCGCGATGAGCATATGCCCGCTGGCCGGGTCGATGCCGAGCTCACGGCCATCATCAGCTGCCTGAGTGAACAGTTCGGCAATCTTTGCCTCATCGAGCTCGTCAGGCGCAACGTCCGGCGGCACGTTGGCGCGCACATCGTCACTGTCGCGCTCCAGATACGGCCCGTAGCGCCCCACGCGCAGCGTCACGCCGTTGCCGTAGTCAATCGAGTTGATCGCCCGCGCATCGATATTGTCACCCAGCGAGGCAACCTGGGTGCGCAGTCCTTCACGCTTCGACGAGGAAGACCCATCCGCCGCTGCGTCGGCCACTTCGTCACGCGGACCATCGACGCCACTGGCAGTCTCGGCCTCTGTCTGGCCTGCGCTGCTGCCGAGATAAAACTCCGTGAGGAACTGCGTCGAGTCCTCCTGCCCGCCCGCGATGCGGTCCAGGTCGGTTTCCATCGACGCCGTGAAATCGTAATCCACCAGGTCAGAGAGGTTTTCCTCCAGAAGGCGCGTGACGGAAAACGCCAGCCACGTAGGCACCAGGTACTGACCGCGGTGCGTGACGTAGCCGCGGTCTCCGATCGTCTGAATCGTTGCCGCATAGGTGGAGGGGCGGCCAATTCCCAGCTGCTCCATCATTTTCACCAGTGACGCTTCGGTGTAGCGCCCCGGCGGCTGGGTCTGGTGGTCTTCGGCTTCAGCGTGGTGAACCGTGACAGTTTCGCCTTCCACCACGTCAGGCAGCAGAGTTTCCGCTCCGCGCGCACCGCCCCGCGAACCTCCCTGCGAACCAGACTGCGAGGCAGATACTGCATCACTGCCGGGCTGCGCCTGTTCATCGCGATCCTTGTCGCGGCCTTCCTGATAGGCCAGTCGATACCCGGGGAACGTGATCGTTGTACCAGACACGGACGAGGTCACTTCCCGCGCGCCCGTGCCATCTGGCAGCTCGAGCACATCGGTGAGCTGGCTGAGGACACGGATCGTGGAGGTATGCCCCGTCGCATCCGCCATCTGCGAGGAAATTGTGCGCTTCCAGATCAGGTCATACAGTGCCCACTGCTGGCGGCTCAACACCGAACGCACCTCATCGGGGGTGCGGAAATGGTCACCAGCAGGGCGGATCGCTTCGTGTGCTTCCTGCGCGCCTTTGGATTTCGTGCCGTAGATACGGGGCTTGTCCGGCACGACATCGCTGCCGTACAGTTCAGCTGCCTGGGCGCGCGCCGCACGGATCGCCTGGCTCGACAGCGCGGTCGAATCGGTACGCATATAGGTGATGTAACCGGACTCGTACAGGGACTGCGCCGTGCGCATCGTTGAGGACGCATTCCAGTGCAGCTTGCGGGAAGCTTCCTGCTGCAGGGTTGACGTCGTGAAAGGCGCAGCAGGGCGACGGCGGTACGGCTTCTTCGTGACGGATTCAATTGACGAGGGAGCCTCACGCAGACCGTCCGCCAGGCGGTCGGCTGCAGCCTCATCCAGCGCCACTGTCTGAGCTTTGCGAGCCTTGTCCGACAGCACACCCTCTTCGGAAAAATCAGTGCCAGTGGCTACAGGACGCCCATCGAGCGCGCTCACACGCGCCGTAAAGTCACCCTCGTCAGCCTGAATGAAGGCATCGATGGACCAGTAGTCCGCGCGGATAAACGCCATGCGGTCGCGTTCACGATCCACAATCAGGCGAGTCGCTACCGACTGGACGCGGCCGGCCGACAAAGATGGGCGGATTTTGCGCCACAACAACGGTGAGACTTCATAGCCGTAGAGGCGGTCGAGGATGCGTCGAGTCTCCTGCGCGTCAACCAGGTCGGTGTCAATATCGCGCGTGTTGTCCAGTGCGCGCTCAATAGCCTCGCGGGTGATTTCGTGGAACACCATGCGCTTGACGGGCACCTTCGGTTTGAGCACTTCCAGCAGGTGCCACGCAATGGCTTCACCCTCGCGGTCCTCATCAGTGGCCAGGTAGAGCTCGTCAGCATCCTTAAGGGCGCGCTTGAGTTCAGTGACACGCTTTTTCTTCTCAGGCGTCACCTGATAGTAAGGAGTAAAGCCGTCTTCGACGTTGACGGCGAAACGACCGTACGGGCCCTTCTTCATGGACACGGGCAGTTCGGACGGCTGCGGGAGGTCGCGGATATGACCGACCGAGGCTTCAACACGAAAGTCCGGCCCTAAATAAGATCCAATAGTGGCCGCCTTCGCCGGAGACTCGACGATGACTAACTTCGACGCGCCCATGTCCCTCCATTCCTTCCTGCCTGTCCGTCATTTCGCCGTCCCGAGGGAAATTCACTTAGCCGCGAAATGTGGTTCGCTGATGACCATACAACGTTTAACCGGCATCTCGCTCACGGCGTGTCCTGTGAGCTGGTGCGCAATATGCCGAACTTGAGGAGGCGGATCACCTCCGGCGACAGACGATTTCGCAGGTCGCCGGGGTCAAGTTCCATGAGCGCTGCGATCGCGGCAACGATCTGTCCCAGGGTCAGCTCGCCGTCTGCAGCGCCCACCAGGCCGGCCAGTTCCGAACTCACCGAGGTTTTCAGTCCGACACCTCCACCCTGGAGCAGCTCGATCACTTGCGGGTCGGCCTCACCGGGCGCAAAATAACGCACTTGGGTGACATCCGGGCTGCACACGGCGTGCAGGTCCCATAGGAGGTCGGCGCTTCCGCCATCGGTGCTATCGCCCTCCACGCTGCCGCCATTGTCACTGCTGCCATAGATCTTGCCTCCGCCGGCGCGGGTGGCGACGAGCTGAATGATGTCAAGGCCTCGACGTATGTCTCGCCCGGTTGGCACATGTCCGGTCGCCACCGCGTCACATTCCACGTATGCGGGCCGGCGCTGCGTCGCCCGATCCGGCTCATTCCCATTGGCACTGGATGGTGAGGCGGCCACGTCGTCCTCGTCAATCGGACTACCCCCGTCGGCGGAAGGACCCTTCTCAGCGAAATCCGGGCGGCGGCGAGCTGCAATGAGTCCCATGCCGATCGACTGGACGCCGGCCGCGGTGAAGTCAGCCAGCCAGTCGGCGTATGCGCGTTCGAACGTGTCGCGGGCGGTGAGCGTGCCGCCGGAATCTCGCAGCCACATTTCGACGTATTGGGCAGGTTCGAGGCAGTCTCGCTGAATCACCCACGCGTCCACGGGGAGGCCGTCGAACCAGCTTCTGGGGTGATCGGACCATGTGGCGGTGGAGTCAGAGTCGACCTCCCAATTTGCCAGCATCTGAATGGTGCCGCCCTCGGTCAGGTGGTCGGGTGCCTCGCGAATGATCTGCGCAATCAGGTGGTCTCGCTGCGCGCCACCGTCGCGGTACTGCATCAATCCGGATGCGCGCACCGAATCGGGAGTGATGACGAATGGTGGGTTGGAGACGATCAGGTTGAAGCGCTCGCCGGCGACCGGCTCGAACAGGGATCCGCAGCGCACGTCAATGGCTACCTGATTCAGTGCGGCGTTGAAACGGGTGATTTCACAGGCGCGTTCAGACAGGTCTGTCGCCACGACTCGGGTGCAGTGCGTGGCCAGGTAGAGTGCCTGAATGCCGCAGCCTGTGCCGACATCCAGTGCGCTGTCAACGGGTGTGCGGTCGGTCAGTGTCAGCAACGTTGTCGTTGCTCCGCCGATGCCGAGCACGTGGTCAGGAGCAAGCGGCCTGCCCGTTGTGGCCTCTCCCAGATCGGAGAGGACCCACCAGTGATGGTCGCCGTCCGGCAGCGTGGCGGCATGTGGTCGCAGGTCAAACAGCGCGCGCATCGGAGCGGCGGCTGACTCGACATCGCTGCTGGTTTCACCGGCGTTCCCGGCGGGGTTGCCGGTCTCAGCGGCGTTCGCGTTCGCGTTCGCGTCGGCACCGCTGGTTTCGGCGACATTCGCGCTCGCGCCGGCAGGTGCGATGAGGCCGAGCGCGCAGGCCCCAGCGCTACCCAGAGCCGGCAATGCCGCATCGACGCGGTCATAGTCCACATCCATCCCCAGGATAAACAGCTGCGCCAACGTTGCGGCGGCTGCGGCGTTCCCGGCGGACTCACCATCAATCAGCCGCTGAAGCTCCACCATCGCCGGCACGCGCTGATCACGCATCAACGCATTCTGCGCCTGCTGGCTGAGCAGCGAGTCAACATAATCGACGGTGAAGTGAGCTGCTTCGAGGTCCCGGCGCAATGCCTCGATCAGATTGTCGTCGAGCGCAGGCGGTCGCGGCGACTTCGCAATGTCCGAGGGAGGGTGCGGCGGTTTCGTCGCGCCCGAGGGTGTCTGCGGCGGAATCTGCTGGCTCGCATCCGACACGTCATCTGTTCGCATGCACCCAGCCTACGCGGACGAGCCAACCTGAGGCCGCGAGGACGTCGCAGTTGCACATACCCCTAGATCTGAAGCTGCTCAATGCACATACCCCTAGTTTTAAGGTCTCTCGGTGCACATTCCCCTAGATTTAAGGCCGCTCAATGCACATACCCCTAGATTTAAGGTCTCTCGGTGCACATTCCCCTAGATAAACCTCGGATGTCATCGTCGGGGACTAGCCCGCGACCTCCTGACCTGCATGTTTAGAATTCGGGTGATGTGGCGTGACGTTAGATCTAGGGGAATGTGCACACAGGGCCGACTTTCTAGGGGTATGTGCACGTATGGACGCCTTTTTTAGGGGTATGTGCACACGGGCACGAGTTCTTGGGGCATCGTGCACCTGCACTGGGGCGAACCTAAGGGGAATCAAGGACGGGCAGCCCGTCTTACCTTGCGCCTGGCAGGCAACAGTGCTGCCCTAATTAGCCAGGGAGGGATCACCGATCCAGGCCATGAACAGCGGTGTGCCGGTCTGCGTGTCCGAAATGATCGCTAGGTATGGACGATTGAAGGTGAGCATCGGGGGTGGAGGCAGTGCCGTGTCCCCTGTGGCGTGTTCGGTGACGACCGCGGCAACCGTGCCTTCCTCCTTAATGATCAGATGGCCCTGTTGGACGAACTGCTGGAGATTCAACGCAGGTCCACTATCGGCGGAGGAACCGAACCCGGAGTAATCCCCTTCTGCGAGGCCTTCTGGCGCGCCCATATCCGTCACGACATCCAGCAAGCTGACCGAGGAGGTGAAGTTCGCTTTCGGCACTGACACTTCCACTTCGTCAGCGGCGGTTTGACTTAGTGCCTGCAACGCATCATGGACACTGGTGGGGCTGACCGTCGTCCCTTCGTGCGGCATCAGCAGATGCAAAGCCAGGTCCTCGCCTTGATACGGCATCGTCGCAGCGGTCCACTGTTCATCCTCCATGCCCTGAAACTTGTTCTGCGCCACCATCATGTCGACCAGTTTGACCGGACCGGCTGTGGTGTGGAACTCCATGCGCCGTGTATCTTTTTCGTCGAAGGGCTGTGCCCACGGCGCGCTGAATACGATGGCGTTTTGCCCCACCATGCGACTGAGTTCGTTCAGTCGTATTCCTGACTTGTCGATCATCCCGCCGCTGTGTTCATTGACCCACGTGTCCAGGTCCTCCTGAGCTAATGGTGACTGCAAGTCCAGGTCGGTGACATCCGTTTTCCACTGTGACGTGACGGCATCTTTCCACGTGGGGTTGGGCGTGAACTGATCATCAAACACCATGCGCATAGATCGGCCAACCAAGGGGGTATCAGCAACTTTCCCTCCCGCGACCTTCGACACGTCGCCTTTCCATCGATCCCACAGCCCCCACGATGCGGAAAACCGGTTGGCTGCCTCATCGGCACTCATGCCCATCAGTCTTTCGTACTCAGCGCGCGTGTCACCCTGCGCGCCCAGCGCAATCTGGGCCATCGCGGTGGCTGTGCCGACCGGAGATGTCAGCGCGTTTTCTCCAACTGCCGCACCATCTGACGTGGTATCTGCCGAGCTATTCGTCGCATCTGCGCTATTGGCACCGGCACCGCTTTCCGAGCCGTCCGTGCTGCCCGCCTTCATCGCACTGGCGAGGGTGGACAGCCCCATCGCATACATCGACACACGGGCTTGATCATCAAGCGCGTCAAAAGATCCGGCTGCCAGCGGGCCGACCTCGATGTCCACTGCTATCGGTTCGCCCTGATCCACAACGGTGCCGATGGGAGGCTGCCCATCGTCTGTGTCGACAGGATCTGCTCCGGACTGGCCGGTCCGGCCGGACTGGGTCCCGCCGCCCATCGTGCATCCAGCCACAAGGATCGCACTCCCGATACAACCGCACACCATGCGTCCCCACCGGAGGCGCCCCACAAAACCTTTATCCATGATCCATAGATTATGAGGGAGTGAAGCAGCCCACAACCCCCGTTACATAACTGAATACCCACCATTGCCAAGACGTGACATCTTCGTCGTCTGCCACGATCATCCAGTACCAAGGCCCCAACGCCTCAGCGCACCTATACCCCATGAGCTGAGCGGTACCACGATACGGTCATCCGCACAGGCTTCGGCCTCCCCTCGCAAATTCTCACTTCAGCGGCTATACGTGCCACACTAGGAGCTGACATTTTTCAGGCGGTGCGCTCGCCCTCCAGACAGCCTGCAGCATCGCAGCTTTGGCAGCAAGGAGGCTCATCGTGCGCGCACTTCGCAAAATGGCACAGGCACCAGGTTTGGAGCTGTGCGACATCCCCGAACCGGCAGTCGGCCCGAGTGAAGTCAAAATTAAAGTGCAGCGCGCAGGCCTGTGCGGCACGGATGTTCACCTGTTCAACTGGGATGGCGGAGCCCCCGGATCCCTCACCCCACCGCAGACGCTGGGGCACGAGTTTTTCGGGGAGATCGTCGAAATTGGCGAGGGTGTCGCTGCCGGATTCGGCTGCGACGAGCTACATCCCGGACAGCACGTATCAGTGGAGGGGCACATCGTGTGCGGCAGGTGCCGTAACTGCCGCGCGGGCCGCAAGCAGATGTGTCTGCGCACAGTCGGCATCGGCGTGAACCGCGACGGTGGTTTCGCTGACTATGTGGTGGTGCCGGCGTCAAACGTGTGGGTCCAGCCCGACCTCATCGACCCGGAGCTGGGCGCGCTTTTCGATCCGTTTGGGAACGCTGTCCACACCTGTCAGCAGGTGGAGATGACTGGTCAGGATGTACTGATTACGGGTGCAGGCCCTATCGGGATCATGTGCGTGGCGATCGCCCGACATGCGGGCGCGCGTCACGTCGTCATCACCGACGTTCAGGAGGAACGCCTGGACATGGCGCGCTCGGTAGGGGCGGACGCCGCGGTCAACATTACGCGCCGCACGGTTCCAGATGTGATGGCTGAACTGGGCATTCGTGAGGGTTTCGACGTGGGAATCGAGATGTCGGGAGCTCCCGGCGGGCTGACCACGTTGATCGACTGCTGCACCCATGGTGCGACACTGGCACTGCTCGGCTTACCGAAAGGCGCCTTCCCCGTGGACTGGGGCAAGGTCATCACCCGCATGTTCACCATTAAAGGGGTGTATGGGCGCCAGATGTTCGACACGTGGTATCTTGCGACGTTCATGATGGAATCGTCCGAACAGCTGCGCGAATCTGTTCGCTCCATCATCACGCATCGTTTTGCACCTGATCAGTGGGAGGATGCGTTCGAAGCCGCAGCCAGTGGCACGGCAGGTAAAGTCATTATCGACTGGGAGAAATAGAGATCCGAAGGAGCATTTCACAATGGACACACTCAGCGAACGGCTAACAGCTCACCTCGATCAGATTCGCCAGCAGGGACTGTATAAAGAGGAGCGCGAAATCCTGGGTCGTCAGGGCTCCCACGTTGACACTAACTCCGGGCAGGCGCTCAATTTCTGTGCGAACAACTACCTGGGACTGGCAGGGGATCAGAGGCTTGTCGATGCAGCGAAGGAAGCGCTTGACCGGTGGGGTTTCGGAATGTCGTCGGTGCGTTTCATCTGCGGTACTCAGGATCAGCACAGTGCGCTGGAGCGCGAGATCGCTCAGTTCCTCCGCATGGATGACTCCATCCTGTTTTCGTCATGTTTTGATGCGAACGGCGGCATTTTCGGTGCCCTTCTGGGTCCCGATGACGCCATCGTGTCTGACGAGCTCAACCATGCGTCACTGATTGACGGTATTCGCCTGTGCAAGGCCGCCCGCTTCCGCTACCGCAATGCCGACATTGAGGATCTGCGTCGCCAGCTCCAGGCAGCTCGAGACAGGAAGTGCGATCAGATCCTCATCGTCACTGACGGTGTCTTCTCGATGGACGGCTCGTTCGCTCCCCTTGAACAGATCTGCGATCTGGCAGAGGAGTTTCACGCCCTCGTCATGGTGGACGATTCCCACGCAACTGGATTTGTCGGCGAGCACGGTCGGGGAACTCCTGAGTACTGCGGTGTGGAGGGCCGTGTGGATATTCTGACCGGCACGCTCGGCAAGGCGCTGGGTGGCGCTTCGGGTGGGTATGTCGCTGGTCCGCAGGCCATTGTGGACACTCTGCGTCAGCAGGCCCGACCGTACCTGTTCTCCAACACGTTGGCTCCCGTTGTTGTGGCAGGGTCGCGTAAGGCTTTGGAACTGGCCGCCCAGGCTGACGATGCGCGCGCTCACCTGAAGGAGATGTCGGCACTGTTCCGCTCTCTCATGGAGGACGCCGGATTTGATGTCCTGCCCGGTTCGCATCCGATTC
The DNA here is from genome assembly GCF_030212035.1 of Pauljensenia sp. UMB10120. Taxonomy (NCBI): domain Bacteria; kingdom Bacillati; phylum Actinomycetota; class Actinomycetes; order Actinomycetales; family Actinomycetaceae; genus Pauljensenia; species Pauljensenia sp. UMB10120. The sequence continues at coordinate 55,235 of NZ_JASODH010000004.1, forward strand.
ATGCCGTGATGTTCCGTGGAGATGATGGAGCGGCGTTGGCCGTCAGAATTGCGGCGCGTATGTTGGAGCTGGGTGTGTATGTCACGGCGTTCAGTTTCCCTGTGGTTCCGCGGGGGCTGGCTCGTATTCGCGTGCAACTGTCGGCCGCGCACAGCGAGGACGATGTACGCGCGTGTGTCAAGGCGTTCATTGATGCACGTGAGAGCGTTATTGGGTAGGCAGCTGAGGTCGGACTGACAGAGTGGACGAGGGTGACCAGTAATTACCTCATATAAGTCATGCGAAAAGATTCGAAGGCCGATACCCTAAAGAGGAAGCATCCAGGGCTTAAGGCCCGGATGTGTGGCAAATCGCCTCGTTTAGAGCTAAGGAGCTGCCATGCCGACTTATACACTGCCTAATCTTCCGTACGACTACTCCGCGCTGGAACCGCACATTTCCGGCAAGATTATGGAGCTGCACCACGACAAGCATCACAACACATATGTGACCGGCGCTAACACCGCCCTCGAAAAGCTTGCCGAAGCGCAGGAGAAGGGCGACTTCCCCACGATCAACAAGCTGGAGAAGGATCTGGCATTCAACCTCGGTGGCCACACCAACCACTCGATTTTCTGGAAGAACATGTCTCCGGACGGTGGCGGCAAGCCTGAAGGCGAGCTGGCTGAAGCCATCAAGGAGTTCTTCACTTCTTTCGACGCATTCAAGGGACAGTTCACCGCAGCTGCGACCGGTCTGCAGGGTTCCGGCTGGGCAGTGCTCGCATGGGACACAATTGCAGAGCGCCTGGTGACGTTCCAGCTGTTTGATCAGCATCAGAATGTGCCCGTTGCGACGGTCCCGTTGCTCATGCTGGACATGTGGGAACATGCCTTCTACCTGGATTACCTGAACGTCAAGGCTGACTACGTCAAGGCGTGGTGGAATCTGGTGAACTGGCAGGATGTCAGCGAGCGTCTGGAGCGCGCTCGCGGTTTCAAGGGTCTGGTTGTAGCCTGACTTTCCACTAACTGAATGCTCCGCGACAGCGCGGCGCACCACTGACCAAAGGTGCTCCGAAGTTTCATGCTTCGGAGCACCTTCTTTTTGCGGTTCACAGGCAGTGTGGCTCCTCGCCTGAAAGACGAGGAGCCACACTCTGCAGATCACCTGTGGCGGTGAACCGAATCGTTTACTAACGTCGACGACGCGCCAAGATCATGGTCGACGCGCCTGCAAGCAGCGCGAGAGCCGCTGCAGCACCGCTCATCCCAAGATCAGCACCGGTACGTGCCAGTCCCTTCCTGTCGGCAGCGGGCTTGACCGTGATGACCTGGTCAACCTTCGTCAACGTGACCTGGAAGCTATCAAGCACCTTGCCGTCCCTGTCCAGCACAGTCACGGTAATGACATCACCGACGCGCGCACCGGAATTCGGGGTTACGGTGATGTTGCCATTGTCGTTGATAACAGCCGTTCCCGGTCCTTTGACCTGGACAGTGGCACCGTCGGCGACCGGGCCACCGTGGTTGGGAACAACGACAGGCTTGTCAGCAGGAGTTGTCACATCATCCCAGTTTGGTGCTGCCGGGCATGCGGCAGCGGCGATGTCGAATGTCCATTCGGTCTGGACCGGTTCGCCCGTGGTTTCATCCTTCTTCACGATGTAGAGAACAGGGTCAGCCAATTTAGCCGTCACCTTCATAAACTGGCCTTTTTCGTCCGGCTCACCCTTCGCATTAACGCGGGTCTCCTCGTAAATCCACACCGGATTGTCAGGATCCTCCGCCTTTGGCAGGTTAACGGTCGCTTCTTCACCGCACTTGTCCGGTTGGGTGGTGGTCGGTTTCTCAGGCGCAACTTCCTTCACATTGGACTTGACGTATACAGTCCACCCAGTCAGATCGTCGCCTTCGACCTTTTCAATCTCGTAGCGACCATTTGCGTTCACAACGCCGCCCGTGTCAGCAAACTTCGCATTCAACGCGTAGGTCTTGATGCGACCCGTATAAGGGCTGAAGATGTCGAGATCATTCCCGGAAGCTGCTCTGGTAATGGGCGTCTGAGTACGATCAGCATTGTATTCCGCGCTCGGATGGTGAACTGCGTTGCCCTTGAAGTTGTAGGTATTGACAGTTTTCTGGCGGCTTTTTCCTTTGAAGTTTTCTTCAGTCGTACCTTTATAGGTACGATTCAGTCCGATCTTGACCGATACACCATCCGCATCTTCGGGGTGAATGACGCCTTCAGTCAGAACGAATTCAAAGTCGGTGTTCGCCTGCTGAAAGATCGAAATATCGTCGACGTTGGTGCCAGCCACGGTCGAGTGGGACGTGGCAAGATCACGCGCAAATCCTTCTTCGTCATTCATGACGTGATAACACGCATTGATATGCACATCTACATAATCCGTACCGTCAACGGTGCGAGTTGACGGCGTCTTCACGACATACGACGACTTCTCGCCATACGTCACTTGAACATCTGCCCACTCATAAGCAGGAATTTGCTTCTCAGCCGCATCCGGACTCGTCTTGCCGTAGAGAGTGCAGTACATCTTCATCTTTTTGGAAGTACCCGTACGCGATTGGTCGTACGTCCACCCCGGATTGCTGTCATACGCCTTCCACTTGAAGTTCAGCGTGTAACTGCTCTCAGGCGGTTCTTCAGCTGCCTGCGCCACACTTGTCATGCCCTGCACACCTGCGACCAGCGCGAAGGCTGCAAGAGCGCTCAGTGACGCCCTCGTTTTCATTCTCACAGTAGCGAGTCCTTTCTCAAACAAGATTGATGGTTGGAACATTCTACATTCCCAGTCCACAAAACCCAACACTTTGGTAGAAATGGCCCTCTCGCCAGAGCACCGAGTACCGCTTGAATGGCCGTGTTCGACTAATGATTGTGGCGGCATCGTTGCGTAGATCGTACTGGAAGGGATGCGCCACGGCCTGGTTCTTCGGGTGATATGTGCACGTTGCCCTCATTCTCAGGCTCTGTGGTGCACAATCCCCTCAATCTAAGGGCGGCGTGTGCACGAACCCCCTGATCAACAGCGGATGGGGCGCCCTCGTCAATTGCCATGCGGGGTGCGGGCGTGTACTGACAGACCTGGCCCCTGCCGACTCGCAGGAGAGGGCAGGAGCCAAAGAAGGGTTAATTGCCAAAACGTGGTGCTCCGGTTGAGTGTTTTGGCTTGTCAGGTCGGCGTTTCCTGGTGAACTTATGTTTTTCGGGGTTAAGTCGTGATGATTCTTGATTTCTTGTGTTGATTATGATTGGTGAGGAAATCCCGTCAGACTCGGCTTTGCCCGGTGTGCAGTCAGCCGATAAAGAAGAACCGTAAGACCGCTGCAGGCACGGGCTTCTCGGCGTGCATGTAGCACCACCAGAAAACCGCCTTGATCCGCCAGCTCAACCGCATACCCCGATGATCGCGCAGTATCTGACACAAAAGCGCTTTCACGGCCCCCTCGATCCGCTTGCTCATCGCCGGCATCACCCGCTCCCACGCCGGATCCAGGAACGTGAAGAACGCTCCACTACCTGTACTTCCCTGGGAGGTTGTGAACGCGTTGTGTGGGGGTTAGCCCGCTGCTGGCGGCGTGGCGTTGTTCGTCTTGTCGTGGCCGTTGTCTTGCCTTGAGTTTGCCGCTTCACTCACATGCCTACCAGTAGGGGGTGTCAGGGGATTCTATCGAAGTCACGACAGCGGCAATCTATCGGGCGATTTTATTTTGGAAGTACCACGTAGGTACCACGCGGGCGATTTTCTGAATCGCCGACCCTGACTTTTCGTTGGTATCTTGCGGTTCTTAATGGCGGTAGCGCTGGGATTCGAACCCAGGGTGGCTTATCACCACACAGCATTTCGAGTGCTGCACCTTCGGCCGCTCGGACACGCTACCTCGGCCAGTCAGATTACACGAAATCCGTCGCCCAACGCCACTTCAGCAGCGATCTGGCGGCTAACCGTGGCCAAAAACACGTTGCAAGGCGCTCGTCATCAGGAACACCCACGACCACGCAGGCGAACCCCCCTGGGCAGAAGATCCTCACCACGAGACTCCTGCGGGGCAGGTTGAGAAAGGCCGCTCGGCGTCGCCCTCGTCGATGAAGAGGCAGAACGTGTCGCCGCAAGGCGGGTGGAAACAGGAAGAACGCCGCCGGAAGGAGAAACGCTCGTCTGATGCTGCACCCTCTTCCCCAGAAAGAAACCTTTGAGCTGGACTTCCACTTCCTGGCGCAAGACTCCGCCGATCACTTCCACTGTGTGGTTCAGACGAGCGTCACGCACGACGTCGCGGAGCGAACCGGCAGCTCCGGCCTTCTCGTCCCACGCGCCGAATACCAGGCGGTCGACGCGCGAGTTGACCACCGCTCCGGCGCACATCGTGCAAGGCTCGAGGGTCACAACCAGGGTGCATCCCGCAAGGTTCCATGTGCCCATCGCGAGGCCGGCCTGACGCAGCGCCACAATTTCAGCGTGAGCACTGGGATCGTGGGTCGTTTCCCGCTGGTTCCAGCCTGACCCTATGACCGTGCCGTGCGGGTCCAGGACCACCGCTCCGACAGGGACATCGCCCGCTTCGCGGGCACGGTTCGCCAGAAACAGTGCGCGTCCCATCGCCTGGGACCATGATTCGTCGACCGTCACGAGGTAAGCCTACCGCGTCATCCACTCAGCATAAGAGCATCTGTTCGGCGCGCAATCGCCTCAGGCATGTCCGGCGCGGTACGCTTGAACCATGCACCTACATGTCGCTGATCATCCGCTGATTGACCACAAGCTCACTGTTCTTCGAGACAGCCGCACTCCGTCGGCAACATTCCGCCAGCTCGTTGACGAACTCGTCACCCTGCTAGCCTACGAGGCAACACGTCACGTTGCCGTGAAAGATATCGAAATTGAGACTCCCGTGTGCCCCACCATTGGGACACGACTGTCCGATCCACGTCCGATTGTCGTTCCCGTCCTACGTGCAGGCCTCGGAATGCTCGACGGGATGACTCGCCTGCTGCCCACCGCCGAGGTTGGGTTCCTGGGTATGAAGCGTGACGAGGATACGCTTCAGGTTGAAACCTATGCGAATCGGCTGCCGGACGACCTGTCGGGCCGTCAGTGCTTTATTCTGGATCCCATGCTCGCCACCGGCCACACGATGGTAGCCGCGACGAACTACCTGCTGGAACGCGGCGCCCGTGATGTGACGTGCGTATGCATTCTGGGGGCGCCAGAAGGCATTCATGAGGTGGAAAAAGCCGTGGGTGATCGCGCTAATGTCACCGTTGTACTCGCCGCCGTTGATGAGGGCTTGAACGAGAAGTCCTACATCGTACCCGGCCTGGGCGATGCCGGCGACCGCCTGTACGGCATCATCGACTAAGGAAAATGTACTGATGGGGGCGGCACACTTCCGTTCGCGAAGTGCGCCGCCCCCATCTGTTATGAAGTTTCTCCCTTGAATGGCAGCGACCGCGTAAAGCAGTGGCTGCCGTTGCTATCAGGAGGACAGCCCTATCTGGCACTGCTCAGCACACTGTCTGGAGCAGTGCCAGCAAGCTGCTTAGAACGCGGGAAGGACGGTGCCGTCTGACCAGTTCTCTTCGAAGAAGGTGCGGACCTCGTCGGAGTGCAGCAGCTCGTCAAGCTTCTTCACACCTTCGAGCTTGTCACCAGACAGATCCTTCTTCCACACGAGCAAGTTGGTGTACGGGCTTCCCTTACCCTGCTCGGCAACCAGTGCGTCACCATTGATGGTCAGGCCACCTTCCTGCGCGAAGTTACCGTTGATCACGGCGATGTCAACGTCAGACAGTGAACGTACCAGCTGTGCGCCTTCGGCTTCAAAGAACTCGAAGTTCTTGAGCTTTTCAACAGAGTTGATGTTGGCTGCCTCGTCACCCTCGGCAATCTTGACGAATCCGTTGGCTTCAAGCAGTTCGAGTGCACGACGCTGGTTGGTCACATCAGAGATGATGCCGATCTTGCCGCCATCGGGGAAATCCTTCAGGTCCTTGATCTTCTCGGAGAAGATACCGAGCGGCTCGATGTGGACGCCCTCGCCCTGGTCGAACTCATAGCCGAATTCCTTGACCTGGTCATCCAGGAAGTTCGGGGTCTGGTAGAAGTTCGCATCCAGGTCACCGCTGTTCAGCGCAACGTTCGGCTGATGGTAGTCGGTGTACTCGACGATCTCCAGGTTAATGCCAGCTTCAGCAGCCAGGTTGTCCTGAATAAAGTGCAGGACTTTGGCATGCGGTGAAGGGCTGGCACCAACGGTCAGGTCAATAACGCCGCCGGTTGCTGCGCCGCCTGCTGTGCCTGAAGCTGCCGTGTCGGTTGAGCCGCTCGTGGCGGTCTCATTCGAGCCGCCGCCGCAGCCTGCCAGAGCGAAGGATGCTGCCAGGCCACACACTGCGAGGGCCTTGAAAGAGCGTGTGTTCAGATGAGATAGACGCATGAGAGTTTCTCCAATCATGTTGCCGGTCTGCCAATGCAGACCGTTTCTAAATTCAGAATGGTCAAGTTTTCAGGTTTTTTCAATTGCGCTGAAGCATGAGAGATGAACGAGGGTGACGTTCCCGTTGATGCAATGCACTCCGCTCATGTTGCAGGCGTATTGCAGGTCAGATGCGACGGGGGTGCCGCGCAGATCTGGTACGGGCATGTGCCCGTGAAGTGTGCCGGCTGGTAGTGCCTCAGCGGTGGTCCACCAGCCGGCTGATCATGTCACCCATCATCTGGATCACCTGGACGATGATGATGATCGCAACGACTGCGCACAGCATGACGTCGGGCATGAATTGGTTGTAGCCGTAGTTGATGGCCAGCTTTCCAAGACCACCGGCACCGACCGCGCCAGCCATTGCCGAGTAGCCGATCAACGTGATCGCCAGGACAGTCACCGACTGGATCAGGGCAGGCAGAGCTTCGCGAACCTGGACACCCCAGTAGATACGCTGGTTGGATGCGCCCATCATTTGGGCTGCTTCAATCTTGCCGCGCGAAACAGCCAGCACGTTTGTTTCCACCAGTCGTGCAAAGAACGGGATGGCACCAATAATCAGGGACGGCATCGCGGCTTTCCAGCCGAGCGTGGTTCCCACCAGGAACCTGGTCAGCGGCACAATCGCGATCAGCAGGATGATGAATGGGAATGAGCGGCCGACGTTGACGATCACGCCGAGAACCTGGTGCACGATGCGGTTGGGCGTGAGCCCGTGGCGCGACGTGTTGACGACCAGCAGTCCAAGCGGCAAGCCGAAGATCACGGTCACCAGTGTGGCGACGCCGGTCATCACAAGAGTTTCCCACACTGCCGGCAGGAACTGCTTGGTCAGTGCCGGGTTGTCACCCCAGGTGGGTTTGTCTGCTGCAATCGACATCATGGCGGACTGAAATTGTGCAACACCGATGTGGGCAGCAAGCAGTACATGATTCATGATCATGCCAGCCTTTCAGTCGCGTAGATACCTTGGTCATGAAGCTGTTGAAGGATCTGCTGAGTGTGGTAGCGCGGCACTGACAGCGCCAGGCGTCCCACCTGTGTTGATCCGATGGACTCGAAAACCCCTGCGGTCACGTCGGCACCCATCGACGCGCTCATGTTGAGCACACTGGCACCGGTGGGCACACCGGGGCTTGAAGTGAAAATCAGGTCCAGCAGCGCGCGGTCTTCCGGGATCACGGCATCGTCCACGTTCGGCAAGGGGACCAGTTCCTGAGCCAACGGCGAGGACGGATCCTTCATGATCTCTTCGATCGTTCCACTCTGGAGGACGCCGCCGTGGTTGAGCAGTGTCACCGAGTCACAGATTTCGCGTACAACCGCCATCTCATGCGTGATGATCACAATCGTCACACCCAGTGAGTCGCGCAGGTCGCGCAGCAGATCGAGGATCTGGCCGGTTGAGTCCTGATCGAGCGCCGAGGTCGGCTCATCACAAAGCAGCACTGCCGGAGTTCCAGCCAGGCCGCGCGCAATGCCGACGCGTTGGCGCTGGCCCCCTGACAGTTGCGACGGATAGGAGCCGCCGCGTCCCTGCAGCCCCACCATGGTCAGGAGTTCTTCAACGCGCTCGTCGATTTCTTTCTTCGGGCGACGCGCAATCTGCAGCGGGTATGCAATGTTTTCTGCCGCCGTGCGCGCATCGAGCAGGTTGGCTGCCTGAAACACCATGCCGAAGTTCCGGCGAGCCTGACGCAGTTTCGCTCCGCGCAGCTGAGTCATGTCAACGTCGTTGACCACGATTTCACCACTGGTTGGGCGTTCGAGGGCGGTCAGACAGCGGATCAGTGTGGATTTTCCGGCCCCCGACTGACCCACGATTCCGTGAATCGAGCCCGCATCGACGTGCAGCGTCACGTCATCAAGTGCGACAACGTCATTCCCGCCGCGCAAGTGATACACCTTGCGTACGTCGTGAAGGTCAATCATGGTTCCTCCATCGGTCCTGGCGGAAGCACCCTCTCCGTGACCGGGGGTTGCTGCAGCGTCATCGAGCCAGGTCTCTTAGCTGCTCTGGATGGTCGATCACTACTTTAAAGTGTCGGCGCGTTTAGAGCAAACGTCGCGGCCCAGTCGTGACCATATTCACCCGCCTGCACTCACCGTGGCCAGAGCAAACATCGCGATCGAAGCCGCAGCCGCCCCCACAATGACAGCCACCACGCATAGCGCCCACACACCGACCAGCAGGCTCGCACCAAGGGCCGTGCGGTGGCTTCGCAGCACTTCACACACGTCAACGACGGCGGTGGAAAACGTCGTGAACGCACCGAGGAACCCCACGCCGATCACCGTCCACCAGTGCGGCCATGTCGTCAGAAACGTGAATGCGCCGGCCAGCAGGCATCCGATCACGTTGACCGCCGCGATTCCACATAGTGGACGCAGGAGCTGGGCGCGCGAGCCGGGCACATGTCGACTTATTGACGAGGCAGACGTCGGCGCGTTCAGTCGCCGCGTGATTGCTCCCGACAGCAACCACCGACAGGTGGCCCCACACCCGCCGGCAAGGGCGGTGAGTATCCACATCAGCGCGCTCATGGCCGCGCCTTTTTTCCGAGCCACCAGCCGGCAGCGGCGACACCTACCCCCAGGACAAGCAGGCCGAGGGTAATGGCACTGCCAGCAAGGATTCTGCCCATCGCGCCCGTCGTGGTGTCGAGCGGAGGGCTGTGGACGAATGTGACTGCGCCAAGCATCATGGTCGAATATGTAGTCAGCGCCCCGCACATACCGGTGCCGATCAGAAGGTTGACGCGAGCGCTCAGCCACCGGCCCGAGCCTGCGCAAAAACCGAGGATAAGCGCGCCCGCAAGATTGCACGCAATGGTCGACCACGCCAGCACCAGCGCCGATGAGGCGGGATGTGCCGCCGCAATATGGTCAAGACTTGCGCGGACGAGGGTACCGATCATGCCACCGAGGAACACGCACGCAATGTCAGCCAGGCGTGCGCGCGAAAGTGCAGGCGTGCGCCGCGAATGGGACTGATCATCAGAGTCGGTGTGCGCAAATTCCACACGGTCAGCCTAACGCCACGCGTGCCATCATGCCGGCGCGGTAGGGTGAAGTAACCGAGGTAAGGAAGCCAACCATGACACGCGTTTTTTCCAGACGCCAGGTTCGCATCTGGTTCGTAGAGGCCGCATCAGGAGCACTGGCATTCACGCTTGTGGCCTGCTCACCGGACACGGGCGGCAGCGGCGAAGACTCTGGAGCCTCCAGCCAGTCATCCGCCCCTGCCGCCGAACGATCAGACGGCGCGCAATCCGGTGCGCAATCTGATGAGACAGATGGGGACTCCCTCGCCAATGAGACTGAATTAACGGAAGAGCAGGTGGACGCTGCAGTTGCCGCACCATTGTCTGACGGTCGCACCCTCAAGAACGTTCCCGAGGGTGAGGGCGGTGACGGCGCTGACACCAAGGCGGACCCGACCGGCGCGGCTGAAAGTGATCTGCCACCCGAGGCGATAGAGCCGACTGCGTGCGCGTCGATCCTGTGGCGGCCTCATACTTTCGGAGCTCTGAGCGCCCAATGGCCCCACCGCAGTCTGTATCTTCCGCAGGAAGGCGACGAGCAGGCAGCCGATATGAAGGGGGTTTTCGTTGCTGTCGCACCGTCGGGTGACGAGGCAGCAGAAGCAGCGACTGCCGTTGAGGATCTGGCGGCGCAGTGCTCGCAGTACACGGTCATGATTGGTGGCGGGGCGCCTACGACGCTGGCGTTGTCCAACTGGGATGATGCGGCGATCTCACAGGGATGGGTGCTGGAAACCAGTACGCAGGCTGAGGCGACGGAGCGTGAGGTGACCGTCGGGGCACGCGTTGCCAACGTGCTCATTTCGGTAGGTCCGCAGCCGGCGGATCGTCTCGATGAGGCGAAAGCGCTTGTCAGTCAGATCGCCGGGCAGTTGACGAACCAGTAACGGAGCCTGATGCGTCAGGCTCGGGTCGCCTCGCGCGCGATGCTGTGGATTCGGCTCGTGCCCCGAGTGTGTAGTCGAGGTGAGTCCGCCCCCAATGAAGCCCGCCCTCAATCAAAGGAGAACTATGACTGACATGACGGCAGATTCGACTCCCCTGATGACCGAACGCCTCAGCCTGCGGCCACCACAGGACGCAGACGTTGACGCTGTCTTTAAGATTCACTCGGACCCGCTGACCTACAGACACCGACCGGAGCTCACGATGAAAGACCGTGACGAGGCCGTGGAACTGACGTCCGCGTGGCAACAGGATTGGCGCCAGCACGGCATCGGTTACTTTGTCGTGTTGACTTACGGAGGTGAAACTATCGGTTTCACTGGCGTGCGGCATGCGGTCGAGGGTGACGAGACGGTCCTGAATCTCTACTACCGCTTCGCGTCACAGGCGCAGGGCAAGGGGTACGCGACCGAAGCTGCCAGTGCCGCACTCGAATGGGCACGCGACCGCCACCCACAGCTCCCGATCGTGGCGATTATCGACCCCGCGAACACAGCCTCGGCTCGACTTGCTGAAAAGCTCGGACTGCGCCTGGTCCCCGGTGCCGGGGAGGCGGGAGATCATGAAGTCTACCGGCTCCAAGGCTGAGCGAAAGGGACTGTCCCGCAATGAGGGGTCTGACAGTAGGGCCCGATGGCGTTTGAACGATGGCCTGGGACACCGCTGCAGCGCCCGAATGCGCCTATATAGAGGTACGACAACCAGTCCGCCACCCTAGATATAGGGGCGACACGCCGAAGAATCGCAACACGCCCACTAGATATATGGATTGCGCACCACGCTGGGATTCCATCTATCCACAGGCCCGCCCGGAGTTTAAGCTGTCAGATACAGGCCCGCCGTTCGCTGTCCACAGCCTGTCCACAGCGCGATGCACACCATCACTCAGACACAACATGTAGTGGTCACTTGCACTTGGCGCCACAAGGTGTAGTGTTAATACATCAACGGAGCCACTACGGCTCGGGGTATCAAGAAGGCGCGCAGGACGCGCACCGAACCTGACGATCCCCACCACCTCACAGAGCGCATAGAAGAAAAAGGAGCATCCCATGACCATCACCGTGTACTCGAAGCCGATGTGCGTGCAGTGTGATGCGACCTACCGTGCGCTCGGCAAGCAGGGCCTGGAATACACCTCGATCGACGTGACGCAGGATCCCGAAGCACTCGAATACATTAAGGGACTGGGCTACCAGCAGGCACCCGTTGTGATCGCCGGCGAGGACCACTGGAGCGGCTACCGCCCCGACCGCATCAAAGCTGCTGCGGCAATGGCTGCCGAGGCTGCACCGCTGCGGGTCGCCCAAGCCTGATCAATGCGTGAAGCCCGGCCACCTCGCAGGTGTCGGGCTTTTCCCATGCACAGGTCAGACGCGGAAGGCACGACCGACGGTTCACACCATCCACGGCGCATGCCTCCCTCGGCCCGCAGGCTCACACACTTAACCGGCTCTCACGTCCATATAAGGAGATTCCTCAGTCATGGTGGAGATCGTCTACTTTTCGTCGGCGACGGGGAACACGCGCCGTTTCGTCGAAAAACTGGGCTATCCGGCGCACCGCATCCCTCTTCACCCGCATGATGAATTCCTGCACGTTCACACCGACTTCATTCTGATCACCCCTACCTACGGCGGGGGAAATATCAAAGGAGCTGTGCCCAAACAGGTCATCAAGTTCCTCAACGATGCCACCAATCGCTCATATTGCCGGGGAGTGATCTCTTCAGGCAACACCAATTTCGGACCGGCGTACTGCTTGGCGGGCGATATCATCTCTGCAAAGCTACACGTTCCCCATATGTATAAGTTCGAGCTTCTCGGCACGTCCGAGGATGTCTCCCGAGTCCGCGAAGGATTGAAGGAATTTTGGTCGAAAATCTCACCGACACCGGCCCAGAAGAGTTGAGCACTGACCTCGACTACCATGCGCTGAATGCCCAGCTCAACCTGTATGACGAGAACGGCAAGATTCAGTTCGAAGCGGACCGTCAGGCGGCTCGCCAGTACTTTCTCCAGCACGTCAACAAGAACACCGTGTTCTTCCACGACCTCGAAGAAAAACTCGAGTACCTGGTGCGCGAAGGCTACTACGAGGGCGACGTGCTCGAGCAGTACGAGCCTCAGGACATCAAGGACCTGTACAAGCAGGCCTACGCCTACAAGTTCCGCTTTCAAACGTTCCTGGGCGCATTCAAGTACTACACGTCGTACACGCTGAAAACATTCGACGGCAAACGGTACCTGGAACGCTTCGAGGATCGCGTTGTCATCGTGGCAATGTACCTGGCGCGCGGCGACATCGAACTGGCACGCAAGCTCATCGACGAGATCATGTCAGGACGTTTCCAGCCGGCCACACCCACCTTCCTCAACGCGGGTAAGCGTGCGCGCGGCGAACTGGTCTCCTGCTTCCTGATCCGCGTCGAAGACAACATGGAGTCCATCGCCCGAGGCGTGAACTCCGCTTTGCAGCTGTCCAAGCGTGGTGGCGGCGTGGCACTGTCACTGACGAACCTGCGCGAAGCGGGCGCACCGATCAAACGCATCGAGCATCAGTCCAGCGGTGTTGTTCCCGTGATGAAACTGCTGGAAGATTCGTTCTCCTATGCGAACCAGCTGGGTGCGCGCCAGGGCGCGGGAGCCGTCTACCTGCACGCCCATCACCCGGACATCATGTCCTTCCTGGACACGAAGCGTGAGAACGCGGACGAGAAGATCCGTATCAAGACGCTCTCCCTGGGTGTCGTCATCCCGGATATTACGTTCGAACTCGCGCGCGCCAACGAGGATATGTACCTGTTCAGCCCCTACGACGTCGAACGCGTCTACGGCAAGCCGTTCAGCGAAATTTCCGTGACCGAGAAGTACCGCGAAATGGTCGATGACGGGCGTATCCACAAGAAGAAGATCAACGCCCGCCGCTTCTTCCAGACACTGGCTGAAATCCAGTTCGAATCCGGCTACCCGTACATCGTCTTCGAAGACACCGTCAACCGCGCCAACCCGATCAAGGGCCGCATCACGATGTCGAACCTGTGCTCGGAAATCCTGCAGGTCTCCGAAGCCTCCGAGTTCAACGAAGATCTGACGTATTCGCACGTGGGCAAGGATATTTCGTGTAACCTCGGATCCCTGAACATTGCCAAGACAATGGATTCGCCCAACTTCTCGCAAACCATCGAGACGGCGGTTCGTGGCCTGACAGCAGTGTCCGACCTGTCCAATATCCAGTCCGTGCCCTCCATTGCGCGCGGCAACGCCATGAGCCACGCGATCGGTCTGGGACAGATGAACCTGCACGGATACCTTGCGCGCGAACGCGTGCACTACGGCTCCGAAGAAGCACTCGACTTCACGAACATGTACTTTCTGGCCGTGGCGTTTGAGGCGATCAAGGCGTCGTGCATGATTGCGCGCGAACGCGGTGAAAAGTTCGTCGGCTTTGAAGATTCCGACTACGCCAGTGGCACGTACTTCGACAAGTACATCAACGGCACGTGGGAGCCGACAACAGATAAGTGCCGTGAACTGCTCGCCAAATCCTCGATCCACATTCCGACCCAGGAAGACTGGAAGGCACTGGCAGCGGACGTGGCGAAGTACGGCATGTACAACCAGAACCTGCAGGCCGTTCCTCCCACCGGGTCGATCAGCTACATCAACAACGCGACCTCGTCGATCCACCCGATCGTCTCCAAGATCGAGATCCGCAAGGAAGGCAAGATCGGCCGCGTGTACTACCCGGCGCCCTACATGACCAACGACAACGTTGAGTACTACGAGGATGCCTACGAAATCGGCCCTGAAAAGATCATTGACACCTACGCGGTTGCCACGCAGCACGTTGACCAGGGACTGTCGCTGACACTGTTCTACCCGAACACCGTGACCTCACGTGACGTCAACAAGTCCTACATTCGTGCGTGGCGCAAGGGCATCAAGACCATGTACTACATGCGGATCCGTCAACAGGCTCTGGAAGGCACCGAAGTCGAAGGCTGCGTTTCCTGCATGTTGTAGGCATGCGCCAGGCTTTCAGTTCCTCGGCTCTTTGAGGCATCTGCGGTCGCCCTCGTCGATTTTTCACCTTCGACGAGGGCGACCCATGTTTTACAATGATCGTGAGCCTAAGGAGGTTTGCCGTGCCGATGTATCAATACGCCACCGATGACAATGACTCGAAACGTTTCGCACCTGATGCTGAGACCGATGAGGCCTCATCCGCTTCACAGTCCCACGCCTCCGATACATCAACTACCCGTCAGACCAACGCCGGCCCATACGAGTCAGCCGGCAGTTCCGGGTCCGGAGACTCAGCAGGATCCGCAACGGCTTCACCGTCATCGTGGCAAAGTTCGGCTCCCCGCTACGGCGCACCGGACACGCATCCGCGATCGGGAGGCACGCCCCAGGGCCAGTACTCACCGTGGACGCCTCAGCAGCAAACTGACGGCCCGCAGGGACCTTACTGGAATGAGCATTCCTCCCAGCAGGTCTACACGGAAATTGAGTCGAACGGGCTGGTGGCGCTGATCCTTTCCATCGTCTCGTTCTTCACGCTGGGAATACTGCTGTCGGTGCCGATGTGGATCTGGAGCCAGTCGATGATCAACAAGGGACGCAGGGCAGGTCTGCCGTTTCAGGCGATGTCACGTGCCCGCATTGCGCGCGGTATCTCAATTGCGGTCACCGTCATCTACATCCTGCTCGGTATCGTCTGCGTGGTGCTGGCCATAGTCGTCGCGATGACGGATCCACAGGTTTAGGCATCGACGAGGGGTCCCATGCGCGGCTGGCCTGATATTGCCGCCAGATCGGCCGGTGGTGGCACCCATGCGCGGCTGGCCTGAGACTGCCGCCAAAGCAGCCGATGGTGACAAACCCGGCGCAGCTGACGTTCGTGTCCGGACGCGTGAAGCCGTAGGCTGGGATCATGACTCCTCGACCCCATACTCCTATCCGACGTCGTTCCGGCACCGATCGAGACCTGATTGAACTGCTGCGCCGCCTGGACGGAAAAAGCTACGGCTCCTACAAGTCAGCAACCGGAGACTGGGATTACGGCGACTTTTCCATCGCCATTGACCGCGTCCAGTCCGACCCGTACGCACCGCCATCGGCTGTGCGCGTGATTGCCTCACCACAGACAATGGGGATCCCTGACGACTGCCTGTCCACTCACACCCAACGCGTCGCCAGCGCCGACTTCCTGCTGCGCTCTTTTAGCCACGCGATCCGAAAAATGTCCGGCCAAGGATCCGGAGGGGCCGGTCACGGTTCCCCTGCTCAGGTCGCACGCACCGGGCAGGAAATCCTGGAGCGCTCAGCCTGCACCGTGATGCCTGACCGGGTTGAGCTGCGCTTCCAGGTCCACATGCCGGCACGTGGGCGCACCATTCAGGGGCTGACAGCCGCCCGGATCTTCGACCAGGACGTGCCAGACATCGTGGTGGAAACCTTCGACTTTGTCTCTGACCAGGCCGACCGACACCTCGACGAACTGCATCAACACGTTCACACCTACGAGGACTACCAGGCCCTTCAGCAGGCACTGGTCGACAACAACTGGGTCACATTCGTGGCTGATGATGCGATTCTGGCGCGCAGGTCCGGCGTTTCCGACCTGCCGATGGAGGACGCCGTTCCATTCAGCTCACCGGAATCACTGCGCCGCACAGTGACCTTGCCTCACGCCGGCGAGGTGTCCGGCATGGCGCTCGAGCCGGGCGTGACCGTCATTGTGGGCGGTGGCTATCACGGTAAATCCACCCTGCTCGCCGCGATTCAACGCTCGGTATACGCCCATGTTCCTGCAGATGGCAGGCAATTGGTGGCGACGACGCCCTCGGCAATGAAAGTGCGTGCAGCTGATGGGCGCCCGGTGACGGGCGTAGATGTCTCCGCCTTCATCGCGCATCTGCCGGGCGGTGCGGATACCAGTGACTTTTCCACGCAGAATGCCTCCGGTTCAACCTCCCAGGCCGCAGCCATCGTGGAGGCGGTCGAATTGGGCAGTCCACTGCTCATGCTGGATGAGGACACGTCAGCGACGAACCTGCTGATCCGTGATGCGCGCATGCGTCGCCTTGTTGCGGCCGAACGTGAACCGATCACGCCGCTGGTGGACCGCGTGCGCGCCCTTTTTGATCAGCGCCACGTCTCCACGCTGATGGTCATGGGTGGGTCAGGTGACTACCTCGACATCGCGGACTGCGTGCTGATGATGGACACATATCAGTGCCGGGATGTCACCGACCAGGCTCGTGCGGTGGTGGCGGAGATGCCGCGCGAACGCACAGATGAGGAGGACTTTCCGGTGGGCAGGCCGCGTGTGCTCATGCGGGATCGAGGCAATTCGGGTCGCGGCAAGCCGAAGACCAAGTCGGCGGGCCTCGATACGATCACACTGGACCGACACACCGTGGACGTGTCCGACGTGGAGCAGATTGTGGATGCGGGCCAGACTGAAGCAATCGCGTGGGCGTTGCGCACCGTGCTGGATGACCTCGCAGACGGTGAGCACTCCATCGATCAGGAGCTGGAGCGCCTCGACGAGATGATCGGTGAGCAAAGCCTGGACGTGTTGACGAAGGATCGAGGCAGGCCGTGGCCGGCGTTCCTGGTGCGGCCGCGTCCCATTGACATCGGTGCTGCCGTCAACCGGTATCGCGCTCTAACCATGCGCTGAGCTGGGCGGGTGGTCAGGTCAGCAGTCAGGGCAGGTCAGGTCTTGTGGGTATTGCAGCGCTTCTCGCCATCACCGTCGCCGGAGTGGTGGCCGGTGCGATCAACACGATCATCGGGTCAGGATCACTGGTCACCTACCCGGTGATGGTGCTGCTCGGCGTCCCCCCGATCAGCGCCAATGTGGCGAACACGGTCGGTTTGGCACCCGGCGCAGTGGCCGGCGCCTATTCCTACCGCACATTCATGCACGAGGGAGACTCCGCCGCTGCTGTTTCTGCGCCGTCAGCATTTACTCTGTCGCGCGGCCGCATCGGTGGCCTGTCGCTGTGCGCCGCTGGCGGGGCGCTCATTGGTGCCTGCCTGCTGCTGCGCGTATCTGCCAGCACGTTTACCCTCATCGTGCCGTTCCTTATTGCCCTGGCGACTGTCCTGGTTGCGTGCCAGCCGCGCCTTGCCCGGATGGTGAGCGCACATGATGACGGCTCGGGGGCGCTGCCCGTGTCCTCTGCGCGACTGGGTGTACTGGCTCTGTTGGTGGTGTGCGGCGCAGTGTATGGCGGGTTCTTTTCCGCTGCTCAGGGGATCATTTTCCTGGCGATTCTGGGAGTTTTCCTGCCCGGCAGCATCCATACGCACAACGCTCTGAAGAATCTGCTGCAGGCGATCGTCAACGTTGTCGCAGCGTTGTTCTTCATTGTCGTCGCCATCGCAGTGGCTGCGGGGGCGCAGGATCCGACGCTATCGGTCACTTCACCCCTGTCCGGCACTCTCGATACTCGCACGTGGATCGCTGCTGCCTGCGTGGCGGTCGGATCGCTCATTGGTTCTCCGCTGGGAGCGTGGATCGGTGTGAGGATTCCGGCGCGAGTGCTGCGAATCAGCGTGGTGATCTTCGGCGCGTGCATGGCCGTTCTTATGGCAGTGCGCGCATGCACAATCCCCTAAAAAGTCGCAGTTTTTTGCACAATCCCCTAGCTAAACAACGGACGGGACCACCCTCGACAATCCGAACACCCCGCGACCTGCAGCTTTGAAAACGGGGCAGAAATGCGGCGCGTTAGATCTAGGGGATTGTGCATCCTGAAGGGTCAGATTTAGGGGGTTGTGTACCTTGGGGGCTTAAATCTAGGGGGTTGTGCACCTTGGGGGCTTGAATCTTGGGCATCGTGCACGCGGATGACGCGAGGCTCGGCCTGAGGCAGCACCTCCAGCCCTGGCGCCCGCATCGAACCGGCGCGCTGTCAAGCGTCTACACTGACAGCCATGCACCACTCTTCCGCGCCATCTGACAACAAACAGCACCACGACGCAGGCATCCAGCCGCCGCGAGCGCAGGCTCAGCCACCCGTTCCGCCGCGAGCGCAGTCCCGGCCATTGGATTCGCCACGTTCCTTCCACGGTGATTCCTTCGCAGATCCCTTCCAGTGGTTGCGTTGCGCGGACGACCCTGCAGTCATCGACCTGGTGGAAAAGGAAAACGCGTGGGCCGATCACGTCACGGCTCCGCTGCGCGCGCTGAGCGACACGCTGGTCAGCGAGTTCAAGGCGCACACCGTTGAAACCGATGTCACCGTACCGATCCGCATCGGCCAGTACTGGTATTTCGATCGCACCGAAGAAGGCTCACAGTATGTGTCTCATCAGCGCGTGCCGGTCACCCTCGTCAATGACGAATCGCCAGCGCACGTCGACGCCGCCCCGCTCGTTCCGCCCACGATCCACGCCGACCGTCCCGCTCCGGGTGAGGAAACCGTCATTGATGAGAACGCACAGGCTGCGGGCGAAGAGTTCTTTTCTGTGGGCGAGTGGGCGCCCAGCCCGGACGGTACGCGCGTGGCGTGGCTCAAAGACACAAGCGGAGATGAGCGCTACACGCTGGTGGTCACGGATATTGCCTCCGGGCGCACGGTCGATGAGCAGGTCACGAACGTTGGGTACGGCGTGGCATGGTCAGCTGATTCAGCGTCGGTGCTGTACACGCGGGTCGACGATGCCTGGCGCGCATGCCAGGTGTGGCTGCACGTCGTAGGTGAGGATCCAGCGCACGACCGCCGCCTCCTTGACGAGCCGGATGAGCGTTTCGAAGTCTACTTTGAGCAGGCACGTGACCCGAACTGGGTGGTGATTACGTCGGCTTCGACGTCCACCAGCGAGGTATGGCTGTGGCCGACCCTCCAGCCGCACCACATGCCGGTCAGCGTCACAGGCCGCAGGCCGGGCGTCCTGGTCAGCGCAGAACCGGCCGGCGATCACCTCCTGTTGATCCACACCGCCGACAGTCGCGAAGGCAGCCTCGCCATCGCACCGCTTCCGCAGGTCAGGGACGAGGGAGGCGCTGCCGAATCGGTGGATTATTCGACGTGGCACACGCTGATCGAGGGTGACAGCCAAGGACCGCGCCTGCTGGATGTGGAGGCGTATGAGTCGATGTGCGTGATCTCGATGCGTCGCGATGGCCAGACCTGGCTGGAGTACATGACGCGCACCGCTCCCACCGCGCCCGAAGCTGCCGCTGCGAGTGCGCGTCAGCATCGTCCCGACTACGCGCAAATCTGGTCCGAGCCCCGCGCGGTCCTGCCCGGCGCTCACGATAACGGTGCGGTCCTCACGATGAACACTGTGGGTCAACTGGACTGGCATGACCGGCTGATCCTGGTTGAATGCCAGTCGATCACGCAGCCGCCTCGCACGGTCGCCGTGGATCCTCGTGACGGATCCGCACACGTCCTGCGTGAAAAAGCAGTGCCCGGGTGGGATGCCGAGCAGCGCGCCGGCTATGTGGAAGAGCGCGTGTGGGTCACGGCCCGTGATGGCCACACCCGTATCCCGGTCACACTGGTGCACCGCCGCGACGCTGCGTGCGATGGACGTGCAGCAGGCTGGCTGTACGGCTACGGCTCGTATGAGATTTCCAACGACCCGGAGTTTTCCGTGCTGCGCCTGCCGGCCATTCAGCGAGGCGTCGTGTTCGCCCTCGCTCATATTCGTGGCGGCGGTGAGATGGGGCGCTGGTGGTACGAGGATGGCCGGCGCGAGGTGAAAACCCATACGTTCACCGATTTCATCGACGTGGGGCGCTTCCTTGTCGACGCCGGGTGGGTAGCGCCACACCGCCTGATCGCGGAGGGACGTTCGGCTGGCGGCCTGCTCATGGGTGCGGTGACGAATATGGCACCTGACCTGTTCCGGGTGATCTTGGCCGGTGTGCCGTTCGTTGACGCACTGACCTCGATCCTTGATCCCTCGTTGCCGCTGACGGTCGGTGAATGGGAAGAGTGGGGCAATCCGATTGAAGATCGCGAAATCTACACCGTTATGAAGTCGTATTCGCCGTATGAAAATGTTGCCGACGGCGTGGAGTACCCCGCGATTATGGCCTCCACCAGCATTAACGACACGCGCGTGCTCTTCGGTGAGCCGCTGAAGTGGGTGCAGCGCCTACGCCAGGCCACTGCGGGCAATCCGACAGCGGCGGGCCGTGCATCTGAGCTGGGCAGTGCAGCGGTCACAACCATATTTGCCGGTCAGAGCGACCCGACTGAGCGCCCGATCATCATGCGCACCCAGATGGTTGCCGGACACCGCGGCCCGTCCGGACGCTACGGGCATTGGGCCTCCCGCGCCGAAGAGTTCGCTTTCGCCCTCAGTCAGGTGGGAATCGATGAGTGAATCGTCAGATCCGATCCGCGCTGCCGTCGACGGCTCATCGCTTGGAAATCCAGGACCTGCCGGATGGGCGTGGGTCGTGGACCGTGACCACTGGGATGCCGGTGGCTGGCCGTCAGGAACGAACAACCTGGGCGAGCTGACCGCCGTGTTGGAGCTCCTGCGCGCAACCGACACGGATGAGCTGCGCGGCAGACGCCTGGAAATCCTGGCTGATTCACAGTACGCCATTAACGTCATCACCAAGTGGGCACCGTCGTGGAAGAAGAAGGGGTGGCAGAAAGCCGACAAGAAGCCGATCGCGAACCTCGAGGTCATTCAGGAGATTGACCGGCTCATCGCCTCACGCGATGCACACTTCGCGTGGGTGCGCGGTCACGCCGGACATGACCTCAACGAGCTGGCTGACACTCACGCGCGCGGCGCGGCAGAAGCGTACCGCGATGGTCGAGCCCCCGAGCCGGGCCCGGGTTTCGCATCCGTATCCGGCTCAGGTTTTGAGTCCTCACCAGGTTCTGGTTGTGCATCCCCGATTGACGAGGGTGACCCGCCCGCCGTTGACTCCGCAGCGACGATACGGCGTCGGCAAAAGAGTCTGATCCGCGCGTGGGCCAGCCTCAACGTCAAGGAGCTTGACACGTATGAGGCGGAAGGCGCCCGCATTATTGACCATGAGGGACACGATCGCTTAGAGCTGCGTGATGTCCCGATCCGTCCGGGCGAGTCGTGCCGGGTCAGTCGCATCGAGATCTGCGAAGGCGGCGCGAACATGTGGATCGCTACTTTTACGATTTCAGGCAGCGATGCGACGTGGCCAGGCACAATCCGCATCACTCACGTGTGGGCAGGGTCCAGTGCTGACACGGCGCGCGTCATCTGGCAGCAGTTCACGCCCGTGGTCGACGCCGGCTAAGCCAGGCCGGCATCAGCGCGACGGTGCGCCGGCAATCAGCGCTGCGCGTGCTGCTCAGTCAGGTAGGCCAGCACCGCGCGCACCCGACGGTTCTCCTCACCCGGCTCCATGCCGAGTTTGAGGAAGATGTTCGCCACGTGTTTCGACACGGTTGCCGCCGATACGACCAGTTCATCGGCCAGTTCCGCATTCGACAATCCGCGCGCCATGAGCGCGAGAATCTCAATTTCGCGCTCAGTCAGCGTGGACAGCTTCGACGGCTCGTGCCGCATCAGCTCCGCCGCCACCTCCGGGTCGATCACCACGCCGCCAGCAGCGACAATGTCGAGCGATCGGATGAAGTCAGCCACCCTCGCGACACGGTCTTTGAGCAGGTAGCCAAGCCCTCCGGGGGCGTCCTCATCCGCATTGCCGGCCGAAGGTGACCCCGCAAACCTGACATCCGAAGCCGGATGGTGGGCGGACTGCGGGTTGAACAGTTCGCGCGCGTAGGCCGGTGCCACATACTGTGACAGCACCACTATTCCTAAACCAAGGTGCTGTCTGCGAATTTCAACAGCTGCGCGCAGGCCGTCATCACTCATTCCCGGCGGCATGCGCACATCGGTGATCACCAGGTCCGCGTCGACCTGTCCAACTGCGTCAATCAGCTCCGGCGCTGTGGCGACGTGCGCGATGACCTCATGGCCGCGTCGCTCCAGCAGGCCGATAATGCCTTCACGGAAAAGCGTGGAGTCATCTGCCACGATGAGTTTCATCATGCCTCCTTATTGCTGAGGGGTGAGCCGGCTTGTGATGTGACGCTGAATTCGCCGCGCGTCAACATGAGCGGAATTCGCCCCGAAATAATGGTCGGGCCACCCTCGGGACTGGACACATCCAGGGAACCGCCGAAGGAGGCCAGTCGTTCACGCATGCCAGCCAGTCCGCCGTCGGCGCGCACGCTTGCTCCTCCAGGACCGTCATCTGTCACTGTGATCTGCAGATTCTCACCGGCGATGACCAGCACGGTGACATGCGCGTGAGGCGCATACTTCGCGGCGTTCGTCAGGCATTCAGCCACCATGAAGTATCCGGCAGCAATTACGCCCTGAGGAATGTCGGGAAGTGGGATGGGTACCTTGACGTCGGCGTCCAGCGGACTGGCGTCCGTCAGGTCTCGCACCGCTGCCTCAAGCCCCAGATCTGACAGCACTTTAGGGTGGATGCCGGCAACTGTGCGACGCAAGGCGGACAGAGCTTTTTCCGTGCGCTGGGCTGCTGATTCGAGGCGTTCGCTGACGCTGCGCATACTCGCGGGATCCACGCTGTCGCCCGCTGACAGGTCATCGAGCATCAAAGCCGCTTCCCCGATATCCATTGATGCTGCAACGATGAACTGCTGCGCTCCGTCATGCAGGTCGCGTTCAATGCGGCGGCGCTCAATTTCGAAGGCATTGGCGATGTCTCGCTGCGCGTGCACCACCTCGTCAAAAGCGTCGGGCGCTGCAGGAGCAGTCGAGCGGCGCCACCACGCCCCACCGTCGTGGTCCCTGACCATTGTCCACACGTTGAACAGGCAGGCCGCCAATACGGCGAGTGCGCACACGACCGCCACACCCAGACCAATCCCGGGATTGCTGAGAAATATCATGGCAAACAGGCATGCAGTCAGAGCGCTGAGACATGCGCCTGCTCCACATAGGAACGCTTTCCATTCATCTCGCATCTGCACACGATCATCCTATAAGCGCCACACGCAGCCCGGAGGGTGACGGCGCGCTCCAGTACTGGTCGGTTCAGACAGTAGACCTAGCTCTACCATGAAATATCGCCCCTGCTCACTGTTGAATCAGCACGCAAAAGGATGTACTGGTGACATGGCACAAAGAATGAATTCCGCGTCCGCAACACCTCAGGTGCTCAGCGGCCACGCGTTGACGAAAAATTTCGGAACCGTACCGGCTCTACGAGGCGTAGACATCGAATTCCCGCCCGGGCAGTCAGTGGCGATCATGGGTCCGTCAGGGTCCGGCAAGTCCACACTGCTGCACTGCCTAGCTGGGATTCTGCCACCCACATCGGGAGCCGCGTTCTTGGGGCAGGACAACATTTCAGCACTGTCCGACGCGCGCCGCTCCAAACTGCGCCTGGCCCGATTCGGCTTCGTGTTCCAGGATGGCCAGCTCATCCCCGAACTTCCCGCACGTGAAAACGTGGCCGTGCCGCTCATGTTGACCGGACAAAGCCGCAAAGCGTCCCTCGCTCAGGCCGATATCTGGCTGGAGCGGCTCGGCCTGGGTACCGAGAAGTCGCGCCGTCCCGGTGAAATGTCAGGCGGGCAGATGCAGCGCGTCGCCATCGCACGCGCCCTGGCAGGCTCTCCCAGCGTGGTTTTTGCCGACGAGCCGACCGGCGCGCTCGACCAGTCCACCGGCCACGAGGTGATGCAGATTCTGACGACAACAACGCAGATGAGTGGCGCAACGCTCATCATCGTCACGCACGATTCACACGTTGCCGACTGGTGTCAACGACTCGTTGAAATCCGTGACGGCGTTGTGCACGCAGATTCGGGTGTGCGCGAGGTTCCTGCTCAGGCCCCCGGTGGTGATCTGCGATGAAGACCCTGCACTTGGCTCCGATGCTCACCGTCGGCAGGCTGCGCTCCCGTGCCGGAGACGCGTGGCTGGACGTCCTGGCCGTCGCATCATTTGCACTGTCCACCGCGATGACGCTGACTGTGGCAGGCGGCGTGTGGATGTTCAACACATGGGCAAATGATCCTTCCGAGCGCCTCCTGGAAGCGTTCGTACGCCTCGACTGGGATCTATCGGCAACAGAAACGTATCTCGTGTTCGCCCTGTTCGCAGTCGTCTTACTTGCCTTCCCCGTGTTCTCTCTCGGGTCCTCAGCGGCACGCCTGGGAGCACAGGGCAGATCCGAACGCCTCGCCTCACTGCGTCTGGTTGGAGCAACAAGTGGGCAGGTCATCCTGATCGCACTGGTGGAAACGGTTATCCAGTGGGTAATCGGCGCAGCCATTGGCGTCATACTGTACGTGGTGACACTGCCGTTGTGGTCGCACGCTCATTTCCTCACTGTCGCCATCGACCCTGCCGAGATGCTCGTGCCTGCATGGATGCTGGCGATTGTGCTGGCCGTCCTGCTCACTATCGCAGTCATCTCAACACTGGTCGGCCTGCAGAAAGTGCGGATCTCACCGCTGGGAGTCGCCAAGCGGCATACACCGAAGGCACTGCGGATGTGGCGCCTGTTCGTCCTGGCAGGAGCAATCGTTCTGTTCTGCACCTTCGCTATCTTCCCGACCGCCGACTTCAATACTAAGGGAGCGCTCGTTGTTATTGCGCTGTTATCTGTCATCATCATCGCGATCGCAATCGCAGCTCCGTTCATCATTCAGCTGCTGGCGGCACCATTCACGCTGAGTCACTTCCCCTCGGTGGTCCTGGCGGCCCGCCGCATCATGGATGACCCGCGCGCTGTGTGGCGCGCAGTCGGAGCGCTGTCCATTCTGTGCTTCATCGGCGGGTTCACCTCCGTCATGGACTTCGCTACGGTGTCCACCACAAAGCAGGAAATACCACCAGCGGTAATCGTCTTCATGCACGACGTCCCGCTGGGCGTGACGATCACGCTGGGAATCGGCTTCGCCGTGTCAGCCCTGTCCACCCTGATGAACCAGGCGTCAGGGGTCTTCGATCGACTCACACAAACTCAGGCCCTGGACCGCATGGGATTCCCTCGTCACCTGTTCACCCTTGTTCGACTGTTCCAGAGTTTCGTACCCCTGATCGTGACATCCACCCTGTTCGCCGCTTTGGGTCGTGGCCTGTCGCTGGCGTCAACCGGAGGACGCAACGCCGCCACGGACGACGCGCTGGTGCGCCTGCTCATGATTGGCGGCATCGGACTGGGAATGAGTCTGGTGGCGTTGCTGATCTGCACACCGCTGGAGCGTCACGTCCTGGCTGCCCTGGGGCGCGCCAACGACTGAGGCTCGCCACCCGTGGCTACACTGTGGTGCATGCGCATCGGAAGCTACATTCACCATTCATGCACCGTTCACGACCACACATTCACCGTCCCGCTGGATCACAATGCGCCCGATGCGCATGACCACGGG
This sequence comes from Pauljensenia sp. UMB10120, assembly GCF_030212035.1. Taxonomy (NCBI): domain Bacteria; kingdom Bacillati; phylum Actinomycetota; class Actinomycetes; order Actinomycetales; family Actinomycetaceae; genus Pauljensenia; species Pauljensenia sp. UMB10120. The sequence goes on from NZ_JASODH010000004.1 coordinate 81,106, forward strand.
ACGGTGGATATTTATGCTCGCGAGATTATCCCCCCCGGTGGAGACAACCTGCCATACCTGGTGTTCATGCAGGGTGGTCCCGGAGGCGAAGGCCCCCGTCTAGGCGATTTTCGCGACGGATTCATCGGCCGCATGCTCAAGGACTACCGCGTCGTTCTGCTGGACCAGCGCGGGACGGGCAGATCCCACCGGCTCGACAAGCTCACGCTGAGTTCCCTCGGCAATCAATCCGTCACTGACGAGGGTGACCACGCTCCCACTGCTCAGGAAATTGCTGACTACCTGATGCTGTTCCGACAGGATCAGATTGTGCGCGATGCGGAAGTTGTGCGCCGTGAGCTGGCTGGCGATGAGCCGTGGACGACGCTCGGTCAGAGTTTTGGCGGCTTCATCAACACGTGCTACCTGTCGATTGCACCCGAAGGGCTGCGCGCCGTCTTCAACACCGGCGGTCTGCCCGGTCTGACGGACATTGATTCGATTTACCGGCTGACCTACGAGCGTACCGCAGCACGCAACCGCGCGTACTATGAGCGTTACCCTGACGATGAGCCGATGATTCGCCGCATCGCCGCGCATGTGCGTGACCACGAGGAATGCCTGCCAACCGGTGAGCGCCTCTCCACGGAGCGTTTCCGCATGATCGGCATATGTCTGGGTGGGCAACTGCGTTTCGACACACTGCACTACATGCTGGAAGCCCCCTTCGTCACGGTTAACGGGGTCTCACGCCTGTCGCGTCACTTCCTACAACAAGTGGCAGACGAGGTCGCTCAGACCACTCCCATGTATGCGGTGCTGCAGGAAACAATTTACGCTGCGACCACCCCTGCCCTGGCGGGCACTGCAACCCGCTGGTCAGCGGATCGGCTTTCGCGTGAGATCGCGGGGTTTGATCCAGATGCTGACCCGTTGGATACGTCCGAGCCGTACTACCTGACCGGCGAGCACATGATGCGCTCGATTTTCGATGAGGATCCGGAGCTGACCGGACTGGGCGAGGCTGCCGACATCCTGGCCAACCGCACCGACTGGCCAGCGGTGTACGACCCGGAGGTGCTGGCTGAGAACTCGGTACCTGTCGCGTCGGCCGTCTACTTCGATGACATGTTTGTGCCGCGTGAGTTGTCACTGGAAACTGCGAGCGCCATTCGCGGATCACGCGTGTGGGTGACAAACGAGTACCAGCATGACGGTTTGCGTGTCTCAGGAGGCGCCGTGCTTGACCATCTCTTTGCCCTACAGCGCGACTAACGTGGCAGATTCACAGCACACAACATCCACCCGGCGGCGCGTTCCCGGCCTTGACGGGCTGCGCGCGCTGGCAGTCGCAGTGGTGCTGATCTACCACCTGATGCGCTCGTGGATGCCGGGCGGCATGGTAGGCGTGGATGTGTTCCTGGTGATTTCGGGATTCCTCATCACGTCCCTGCTGATCCATGAGTTCCGCACGGCCGGTCGCATTGATCTCAAGGGCTTTTGGGTGCGGCGGGTGCGCCGCCTGGTTCCTGCCGTCGCAGTCATGGTGGTGGTGGCCACCGCTGCAGCCGCCATAGTCGGCGGGGATGCGCTGCTCGCTATCCGACGCCAATTCGTCGGCGCGTTGACGTATACCTATAACTGGGTGGAGATTGCTGCCGGATCCAGCTACTTCGACCGCAATCAGCCGCTGCTGCTCACCCACATGTGGTCCCTGGCCATCGAGCAGCAGTTCTACCTGATCTGGCCGCTCATCGTGATCGCCCTTCTGTGGCTGGCGCGCCGCGTTTTCACCCATTCAGAGCGCTGGATCTGGATCGTCGCTGCATGTCTGATGGCGGCATCAGCTCTGTGGGCACTGGCATTGGCAGCGGGAGGTGCTGACCCCTCGCGCATCTACATGGGAACCGATTCGCGTGCCTTCGGCCTGATGGCAGGCAGCGCGCTGGCGTTGGCCTGCGGCGATCCGCTCAGCATCGATGAACCCGCCCCGATCAGTGCGCGCACTGCGACGGCTCGTGCCTCGCTGGGCTACGTGGGCGCCGTCATTATCGTGGTGGTCGCCATCATGTTGCCCATGAACAACAGTCCGCTCGCCCTGGAAATCGTTCTGATCCTTGCAACGCTCGGCGCGGTCGGAGTGATCCAGGCGATGATGCCGGCAGTGCTGAGCGGTTCCGTATCGGGACGTTTCCTGTGCCGCATCCTTGATGCACCCTTCATGCGCTGGATTGGTGAACGCTCCTATGGCATCTACCTGTGGCACTGGCCGCTGTGGGTTCTGGGCTACTACCTCGTCGATGGCGACATGCCGCGCCCGATGGCGCTCGCTCTGGCAGCGCTCAGCGTCGTGATCGCAGAGGCCTCGTACCGGTGGATCGAAACGCCGCTGCGCAAGGGCGGCATCGTTGCCACAGTGCGCTTGTGGATCACGAGCCTGCAGGAGCGTGGCCGCATCATCGTGTTCATAGTCTCGATGCTGATCATCGGGGTGCTCGTGACTGCAGTGGCGCGCCAGCCTGCCATGTCCAGCGCCGAGCAGGCCATTCGCTCCGGCCAGGCCGCCATTTCCGGCTCGCAGTCCGCTGCCGGCGATACCACCCCCGCGTCCGGCCAGAAGGCCGAGGGTGACCCGTCTGCTGCCCAGTCCGCTGCCGCAGGTGCCGTATCCGGAGCGGGACGCGACCATTCAGATCAGCCCGCCACACCGATTCCCGGCAATCAGATCACGGTGATCGGGGATTCGGTGACGCTGGCGGCTGCGCCTGCTTTAACTGAGGAGCGTCCGGGTGTTGCGATCAATGCCGAAGTGTCGCGTTCGATCTATCAGGTTTCATCCGTCCTCACGCAGGTTGATGCTGAATATGGTGCCCGCCGCTACGTCGTTGTCGCTCTGGCCACTAACGGTGATGTTCCACCCGAGCAGCTCGATGAGGTGCTCAAGCAGCTCGGGCCGGATCGTCGCCTCGTGCTGGTCACCGGGTTTGGCCCGGACGATGACACGTGGATTCGCCCTGCCGCTGACACGATCCGCTCGTGGGCGGCAGCGCATAAGGACCGGGTTCGCGTGGCCGACTGGGCCGCCGCGATCGCAGAGCACACCGACCTCCTGGCCTCCGACAACGTTCACCCCGACGAAGAGGGCGCAAAGGTGTGGACGCGGACTGTGCTGGACGCCCTCGACACTGTGCCGAGGTAAGGGCAGGAAGCGCCTACTACAGGGCGCTCACCAGCAAGAACACCAGCGGGAATGTCACGGGAAAGACGGTCAGCGTCATAACGATCGTGGAGGTTGCTCCCTGAGGGTCACCATCCAGGCCGAGCGCAAGGTTGAGCACCGCTGACGCCGAGGGAATGCTCGCCAGGACGATCGCCGTCAGCGCCCACACCGAATGAATATCAATGCCACACGCTGCGATCACGCCCACCACCAGCAGCGGCAGCACCACCGTCTTCGTCAGGGCCGCAGCGAGGACCACTGACAATGGGACAAAACGCTGACGCAGGGCCCGCAGGGCCTCAGGGACAGCCAGACCAATCGCGAACAAGGCACAGGGCACCGTGGCTCCGGCAATCAGTGACGTCGTGTGCGTGATCGCCTCCGGGAGGCGGATATGCAGGGCATTGACGCCAAGTGCCAGGGCAAAGGCAATTGTGGGAGGCATGGTGACGGCCTGGATGAGGACTTGGAGCGCTCGCGGCCAGTGGCGGGGGCGGGCAGTATGCGTGGCGTGATCACGGTCGACGTGTTCCTCGTGCGCGGACTGTCCCAGCAGGAGCTGACGCATGATGGGATAGCCCGACAGGAAAACAACGTTGTGGAGCAGCTGAATGACGCCACCCGCAAGGCCGGCCTGTGGTCCGATCAGGGCCAGTGCGATAGGCACACCCATGTATCCGACGTTGCCGAAGGTCGCGCCCAAAACAATGGGGGACGGGTTGAACGCTCCGCTTGTGCGGGCACGGTCACGGGCGGAGAGATCAGCGTCCGTTTCCTGTCCTTCACGACGTTCCTGACATAGCCGACGCCGCTTAGAGACTGCTCGGAGAGTGAAGCCGAGCAGGAAGTAGAGGAGCACTGCGATGACGGGGCCTGAGAGTGCTTCCACGACCGGGGTAGCTGACGTGTCCAGTGGCGCATTGAGCACGACGGTGAACATGTAGCACGGCAGGGTGACATAGAAGACGAAGTCGTTGATCGGGTTCAGGGCACCGACAAAGTGACGGTTGCGTGCGAAAAGTGTTCCCAGCACTCCCACCGTGATCATGGGTGTGATCGTTGTCAGTACTGTCCCTAGCACCGTTTCCTCATCGTGACATCCAGCGTGCTGCCGGCATTTTCACGGACCCATGCGGCCCGTGCTCTTTAACAATAGGAGTCAGTTCGAGGATGCGCACAATTGGTCCACCGCACCACCCTCGTCAGTGCAAACTGGCGTCTGCAGGGCCGAGCGTCCATGACGAGAAGGCGATGGACAGTCCGCCCCTGGACGGCGAGCACACGAAGGGGCCTGCCTCCACCACCGAGCCATCATCAGGCAGACACGGCAGGACTCGCACCAACCTGAGGTCCTCGCCCACCACGCCGGCACGCAGGATGATCGAATCGTCGTGGCGGCTCACGCGGATCACCACATCTTTGTTGAGCCATTCGTGGACCGGCGACACTGACCAGTCGGACACGCCGCGCGTGACGACCGCGCCCAGCTGCAGCACTCCGTCGGAAAATTCAAGGCCCGCTTTGACCCAGTTCTTCGCGCCGGCGCGCACGAAAATGCCAGCCTGGTCGAATTGCTCGGAGAAGGCCGCGTTGAGCGTCACCTCCATTGCTGCACCGTGGGGAAGTTCCCTGACCAGGGCGTTCACAGTGTTCACGCTGAAGCCGTAGTAGGTACGCTCCCACGCATCGGATTTCTCGGTAGCGGTCACCACCAGCGTTCCCGCGTCGTCGATATGGTGTTCGGCAGGGTCATGTAGCCAGCGGCCCTCGCTCCAGGCAACGGTTGTGTGAGTGGTCATCTCGCGCTCCTTACGCTCCAGGCAGACTCATCCGGTCATAGAGATACGCGGGGCAGGGCGTCCCGGTCATCAGCACCGACGAGGGCGACGCTGTCCGCTGCTGCTTCTACTGTTTCATACCGGGGCCTCCTGAGGTGAGCGACTGGAGCACTGCGTGGCGGGAGCGTTCGTCCGGCTCGGCTGCAAATGCACATGCCGCCACGTAGGATTGACAGCACTGGATACATGGGAGGCTTCTGATGACTTGCGATTGCCGCGATCACAACTGTTCAACCAGCACGGATGTTGGCGGGAGCTCTGCGTTTGACCGCATTGAGCAGGCGCTGAGTGATCCGCGCAAACTCGGTTATGTCGCGTTGATGTCGGGTGGCACGCTCGCGTGGTATGCCATGCCGGACTTCGTGCGCTCACGACCTGTTCGCGGCGTGTTGAAGGCCGGGCTCCTGGGCGGAATTACAGCCGCATTGGCGTCAATGTTCAGCTGTGAGGATCACCGCGCGTTCGTCGGCAATTGTGACGAGGGGGGCGCGTGCGCCTGCTGCAACGAAGATGCTTCATGCGAGGGCAAGAGCTGCAATTGCGGTGAAAACGATGGATGTGGCTGCGGTAAAGGTCAGGACGGCTGCGCGTGTGGCAAAAGAAAGGGCAAATGTGGCTGCGGATCGGATGAAGGTGCCGCAGCCGCTGGTGAGCGTACCGTTCCGCTGATCGACAAGGATCAGGCTGGCCCACTCGACCCGAATCGGACGTTGGAGCCTGAACCACACAAGGAGTGCGACTGCCAGAGCGACGGATCGTGCGGCTGTACGGGCAATCGACACCACGACGGACAGCATTGCGATCACGACCAGTGCGGCTGCAGCACAGAACATCATCGCCACGGCGATCACCGCAGTGGCCACCACCAGGCATTGGACACCCTTCAAGAAACTCTGCAGGAAAATCCTGCACTTATTGGAGCCGCGGTCGGCATTACTGCTGTGACGACGGCTGCAACAGTGTGGATCGAGAAAACTATCTTTCGGCGCGGCGAGAATCGCAGAGCTGCGGGCAAGAGATGTGCGCACACGGATCTGGCCGCGCTGATGGCAGCCCTCGTTGCTGGAATGGAAACGGCGCACGTGTCCGGTTTGCTGAGCTCAAGACAGGACGCCCACTGCCCACATGATTGCGAGGATTGCGGGCGCTGACCACGACGACGACAGTGACAGGCAATGCGAATGCGGGTGCGAGGTGCACTAGACACGGCCACATCACATCTGGCGGGCGTGTCTTTTCGACGCTCAGACCAGTAGGCTGGGCTAGTGGCGTGCATGTGCGACATCACCAGGATTGAGGAGGAACAACTGTGGATCCCATTCATGCATCAGAGAATGAGACGATCGAAGCCATTAACTGGAACAAGATCATCGATGAAAAAGACGAAGAGGTATGGGATCGTCTGACTCGTAACTTCTGGCTGCCTGAGAAAATCCCGTTGTCCAACGACATTCAGTCGTGGAAGACGCTCAACGAGGATGAGCAGACCATGACGAACCGCGTGTTCACAGGCCTGACCCTGCTGGACACGCTGCAGGGCACCGTCGGTGCCGTCTCCCTGATCCCCGATGCGCGCACCCCTCACGAAGAAGCGGTCTACACAAACATCGCGTTCATGGAGTCAGTTCACGCCAAGTCATACTCGTCGATTTTCTCCACACTGCTGTCCACGCAGGAGATCAATGAATCGTTCCGCTGGTCGCGTGAGAACGAACCACTGCAGCGCAAGGCGCACATCGTGAAGTCGTACTACGACGGTGACGATCCAGAAAAACGCAAAGTGGCGTCCACGATGCTGGAATCCTTCCTGTTCTACTCCGGCTTTTACGCCCCGATGTACTGGTCGGCGCACGCCAAGCTCACCAACACCGCCGACCTGATTCGCCTGATCATTCGTGACGAAGCCGTGCACGGCTACTACATCGGCTACAAGTATCAGCTGGCTGTCAACGAGGCCGATGAGAAGCGCCGTCAGGAACTGAAGGATTACACGTTCTCACTGTTGTTCGAGTTGTATGAAAACGAAGAGCAGTACACCGAGTCGCTGTATGACCCGTTAGGGTTGACCGAGGACGTCAAGAAGTTCCTGCGTTACAACGCGAACAAGGCTCTGATGAACCTGGGGTATGAGGCACTGTTCCCGCATGATGAAACCGATGTGAATCCGGCGATCCTGGCAGCACTGTCACCGAATGCCGACGAAAACCACGACTTCTTCTCCGGTTCCGGCTCTTCCTACGTCATCGGTGAGATCGTCGACACCGAGGACGAAGACTGGGATTTCTGACAACCCCTGACAGACCCAGACGCTGCCTGGCGGTAAACAAGACGGCGCACGCACTGTAAGTGCGCGCGCGGCGCGCACGTGGAATGATACAAGTGGATTCAGGCCGCCCGACTGGTCGGCTCGGGCGCAGCGGGCGCCCATGGCAGTCGCATTGCCAGCCTGCCGAATCGTTGCGTCAATAGATGGGAGACAACATGCTCGCAGTGACGACACCGTCCATCGAAGGTCAGCCGATCACGCGTTACATCGGCCTTGTATCAGGTGAAACTGTTTCATCTTTCCCCGCGAGCGGAATGCTGAAAGCGCTCAACGGCGGACGCAAGAGAGGCGAGGAAAACCTGCAGACCGCTTTTGAAAATGCTGTCAACCAAATGTGCGAGCGTGCCGAACTCCTCGGAGCTGACGCCGTGATCAGTGTTGAGATGCACTACACCTGCATGCAAGGCACTCTGATCTGCACAGCAACCGGCACAGCCGTCACCCTCTGATTTCAGACTGCCTCCTGTCATCCTGCCGTTCCTGTCAGTGGATACACAATTGTCATCACACCGTTCTCACACGCGAACCACGGCAGGCACCGCACGCCCGACCGGCGCGCTCACACCAGTTGAACTTGCTTCATGCGGAGTGCTTGCCGGACTGGCAATCGTGGCATGTGTCGGCGCCACCATCCTGCCGTTCTTCAACAACTTCCTGCAGCTCATCGCTACAATCCCGATCGCCATGATTGCGGTCAGGCTCCGCCCTCGTGCATCACTGACCACCGTGCTGACCACCTGCCTGATCGGAGCCATCCTCGGCGGTGTCAACACCGCACTGACCGCAATCCAGGCGGCACTGGCAGGGTGGATCGTCGGAGCACTCCACCGCAAGCGCATCCGCACCCGATTCGCATTCCTGATCGGCATTATTGTCGGAGCCATCCTCGGAGCACTCACTGACCTGACGCTATGGCTGCTCACTGACCTGCGGGAACTCACGCTTGAATCTGTGCGAGTCTCAGTCAAAGGCTACGCGCGGCTGCTGTCCGGATGGAGTCTCACCCGCCCGATGTCCGACCTGCTCCTGACCTTCACCGACTGGATGGTGGCCTACTGGTGGGCGTGGCTGCCGGTATCCGTACTTTTCGCATTCGCACTCACATTGACCGTTGCGCACTGGCTGATGGGTCACGTCCTCGCCCGTATTCCGCAGGGCAATGCATTAGATCCACTGCGCGTCGACGAGGATGCCGCCGCCCCGATCCAGCCGTTGCCCACCACGCTCACTGACGTCCACATGCACTATCCGGGCGCCACGCGCGACGCGCTTGACGGCGTGAGCCTCACCATCGACCGCGGCCAGTTCGTCGTCATCGCCGGGCCGAACGGATCTGGAAAGTCGACCCTGGCATCCATTCTTGCCGGTGCGCGCCACAGCGCCGGATCCGTGAAGCGGCCCGGCCGGATTGGACTGGGTCGACAAAGCGGGGTCGCACTGCTGGCTCAACGCACCGAATTGTCATTGCTGGGCGAAACGGTCGAAGAAGACATCCTGTGGGGTATGAGTTCCGACGAGCGCGCCGCGCTCCCCCTCGACGTTCTTCTGGATCAGGTCGGTCTGCCTGGCCTGTCCGCGATGCCGGTACGTCACCTGTCGGGCGGCCAACTGCAACGACTCGCACTGGCCGGAGCCTTGGCACGCCAGCCTGTCCTGCTGATCTCGGACGAGTCAACCGCCATGATCGACCAGCAGGGGCGCACCGAACTGATCGCCATCCTCGCTGACCTGCCCCGCACCGGCACGACCGTCGTTCACATCACCCACGACCTCACTGAAGCGGCACGGGCCGACCGGCTGATCACACTCGACAACGGTCACGTCACTTTCGATGGTGCTCCCACCGACCCGACCAGTCCGCTCACCGACAGCACGACCATCGGCGCACCTGGCTCCCTGACCTGCCACCTCACCAGCGGCGCTGCCGATGTCGTGGCCGTCCCCACCGGCGATGCTACTGATTCCACAGCCTCTCCCACCCGCCCGCCAGCCAGCAGCGTGCACGACTCCCCCATTGACGAGGGTGACCCATCCGCGGTTCGCACCGCACCAGTCATGCCTGTGGTCTCCACCGACGATGAGGCTGACGACATCGTGTCCCACCTCAAACGGTGGGGGGATCACTTCGCCCCGGCGCTGACACTGCACGACGTGTCGCACGCCTACGACGTGAGGACCCCGTGGCACAAGCAGGTCCTCTTTGACATTAATCTGGACGTTGCGCCAGGTGAGAGTGTCCTGATCGCAGGGGAGAACGGGTCGGGCAAATCGACACTGGCACGCATCATGACAGGCCTGATGCCTCCCACCTGGGGAGATTGCCGCCTGGGCGACAAGCCCGCCAGCCAGCAAATCGGATCCATCGGCATGTCGATGCAATTCGCCCGACTTCAGCTCCAACGCCCGTCCGTGCGTCTGGACATTGCCGCGGCCGCCAACATCGACCCTGACGACACAGAGCGGGTCGACGACGTGGTCAGCCGCGCGATGGCGGAAGTGGGACTGGACTGTGAGTTGCAAAGGCGCGGTATTGATGAACTCTCCGGCGGACAGATGCGGCGCGTCGCGTTGGCTGGATTATTCGCAGCGGACCTGAATTTCATTGTGCTTGACGAGCCTCTGGCGGGCCTGGATGCCACATCGCGTGAACTGGTCATCAGCGCGCTGAAACGCCGGCAGGATCGCGGCATGGGAATTATTGTGATTTCGCACGATTTTGAAGGTTTGGATCAGGTGTGCTCCCGGCACCTTTCCCTCGTCGAAGGGAAACTGTCATGAGTACATTCGCACGCAATACACCACCCAACACAGGTGTTCACGGATCTGCCGCTTCGCGCAGGCACCCTCGCCCATCACCTACGTTGGCACTGCCCCGCCCGCTGCCGTGGGAATCTCCCCTGACGCGTATGTGGGTCGGCACGAAGATCATCTGCCTGGCAATTCTGACGACACTGCTGGTCCTGCTTCCCACGTGGCCAACTGTCGCGGCGGTCGGCGTGTGTCTCCTGGTTGCGGCTGTTGTCGGACGCGTGCCCATTTCGGCACGGCCGCGCCTGCCGTCTTGGATGTGGGCCGGCTTCATTGGCGGCATGATCGGGGCCGCGATCGGCGGCGGTGCATTGATTTTCGTCCGCGCCTTCCTCGTCATGGTCGAAGTGGTCCTCGGATCACTGCTGCTCGTGTGGACCACACCCATTGAACGAATCGCTCCGGCACTTCGGATACTGCTCCACCCCCTCACGTGGTTTCGAGCTCCTGTCGACGAATGGGTGATGGCGGCAAGTTTTGCGCTTCGAGGCCTGTCGACCGTGCGCGACCAGATGCAGGCAGTGTTCGACGCTGTGCGCCTGCGCTGGACAGATGATGGGCCAATGATGACATTTCGCGGTCAGCTCAAATTGATCGTGGATATGACAACCGCAACGTTATCCGCGTCCTCGAGACGTGCCGATGACACCGGCAGGGCAATGACAATGCGCGGCGGAATCCCGCCAGTTGAGCGCGATCGGGTTCGTTTTCGCTGGCCAGACATCATCGGGCTGGTCCTGGTTCTTGCCGCAACCGTTATCTCCGTCATCTTCCGCTCCGGTGTCCCGTGGCAGTGAATGTGACTGGTCTCAACACCTCTTGGAGTGGATTCGGTTTGACGAAGACGCCCTCGGCCTCGTAATCTTCTATAGCAACGCGCGAGTGGCGGAATAGGCAGACGCGCACGGTTCAGGTCCGTGTTCCAGTTGATGGAGTGGGGGTTCAACTCCCCCCTCGCGCACCGTTGTGATGTGTCGGGACATCGTTGACAGTTTGTTGGCGGTGTCCCGATCTTTCTGTATATCGCCGCGTTTCAGTACACTGCCGGCGTTTCCACATCTTGCTGGCCTTTCTGCATCTCACCGCCTTTTTGGGGTTAATGCCCGAAATATGTGTATGGGGTGGGCGTGTCGCGGGGTGTTTAGTGTCCGGCCCAGCCTTTTTGGGTGTGTCATGACCGCAGATCCTTCGGGCGGGGATGCCACTGCTGTCCTGCCGCGCGCACCAACACGAGCACATACCCCTAGATTTAAACCTTCCACGTGCACATACCCCTAAAAAGTCTTGTAAAAATGCACAATCCCCTAGATTTAACGCGTGAGGCTCGAGACCGCCGGAAGCTACTGACGGCTGACCTGCGGAAATAGGTTTTGTCCTTTTGGGGTGCCGACTTTAGCTAGGGGTATGTGCAATTTTCGCGTTAAATCTAGGGGAATGTGCATCAAGACCGTGAAGATTTAGGGGAATGTGCAACGCAGGCACGAAGATCTAGGGTGTTGTGTTGCATCGGCGGCTGATTTGTCGCATGAGCGCACGAGAAAAGGGGTCGCGGAGACGCAGGGAGAAGAGCAAAGCGCGACACGCCGCGCATACTCACGTACCGCGGCAGAGCCATGCTCGCGGGGAGATATCGATTCAGAGTTCAGCGTTGACAGTGCGACGAGGTTCGAGGGACGTTCGTGTTGGACGCCGATGCGTCGGCATATGCGAGCAACGTTTTTCTGCGTCATGTCACCAAAAGGGATAGGTTCATAAAGAGGGTGCCGAAGCTTAATGGGCGCCCGTTTCGTTGTTGATCCGCACCTAGAGTCTCACCCACTTGATCGAGGACAGTCCATGACGAATCCACCCACCACCCCAGGTTCGAACGGTAACGACAGGTACTCGACGGGCACCCATCGGGAACTTTCACCTTCGCCCGCCATAATGCCTCTGTTGGCGATACGCTTAAAGTGAATTGAGACCTCAATCAAAGAGCCACTTTGGGTTCCACACCCACGCATCTGATCTACCGCGCATACACGAATGTCGTAGAACGAAGGATGAATCATGACGAATTCACGCCCACCGACAGGTAACGACGCCAACTCGCACCAGCGATACGGCAGTAGTCCCTACGGTTTCGACTACGCAGGCCAATTCGGGTCCAATCCAGATCAGACGGCACAGTGGAATGGACAAGGCGCGAATACCTTGAGCCGGGACGGCGATGGCCGGTTCAGCCCCGAAGGTCCCGCGTCACAAGGCTCGAACTCCAACGAAGATTACGGCCGTTGGAGCCGCGACCAGCAGACAGCGCAGATGCCACCTGCACATGAGCAATGGGCAGGCAACTCGGCAAGGCAGCCGGGCCAACCGGGACAGCCGGCGCGACCGGGGCAAAACGGGCCAAGCTACAACGACCAGTGGTCACACAATCAGCAGTGGTCATCGTCCAATTCTCAATGGTCATCCACCCCGTCATGGCAAAACGGCCCACAGGGGCCCTATACCCCACAGGGAGCATACGGTTCGCAAGGCCCCACGAATCCGCAAGGATCGTACGGACCACAGGGACCATATGGCTCGCAGGGTCCCAACAGTCCACAAGGGCCCTACGGGCCGCAGGGGCCTCAAGGCCCTGGTGGCTCATGGTCACAGCTACCGAACCAATCCGGTGGAACAAAGAAGATCAACATCGTCGCGTTTGTTGCGCTTGGCCTTGCAGTCCTCGGCCTGATCCTCTCTGTCATTCCAGCGACGCAGATCGTAGGGTGGGTCATCCTCGGCGTCGCGTTTATTTGCTCCCTCGTCGCGCTCTTCTTGAAGAACCAGCCGCGCGTCAGCGCACTGATCGCGCTGGCAGTGACGGTTCTTTCGGCACTCATTGCTCTGGTCGTCGCCTTTATCATGGCCAATCTGTCTGACGTTGATGAGACTGTCGACGAACAGGAACAATCCTCGGCGACAGAAACTCAGGATCAAGATCCGCAAAGTAGCCCCATTGCCCCAGCACCTACTGTGCCTCTTCCGACCACGCCCCAGCAATCAGGAGACCCAGGTCAGGCAGGACAGCAGCCTGGACAGATGCCCACCCCCGGAACGGCCAGTTCGCCCCAAACCTCGAGAGACAATCCCGCAGCACTGGGAGAAACCCTCACCGTTGGCCAGTGGGACGTGGCGATCAATTCATTCAATCCCGACGCCACCGAACAAATTGTGAACGGCAATATGTTCAACACTCCTCCGGATGACGGCACGGTTTACTCCCTGCTCAATGTCACTTTCACCAACAAGGGCACTGAAAAGACCCTGCCCTTCCTGGCATTCGCCTTCATCGACGAGGCAGGCCAGACGTACTACGACTATGACAACCTCGTGGCTCTGGAGGACTCGTACTACCTTCTGGACCTTGAACCGGGACAGCAAGGCACTGGTAGCGTCACTATCCAGATCCCAGCCGGTGCGAGCGGTGTCCTTCAGGTGACAGATGTCCTGGGAACGAGCATCGCGTACGTCTCAACGCACTAGGCAATGCCTGCAGCGCCAGCGGGTTGCTGCGGGGCTGGCCAATTGCCGCCTGCTGAGTAAGCATGACCGCCGGCCACCTACTCGCCAGTAACACTGCCTCCGCGGCAGCGCCAGCCCCTAATAATACGACTGCCCAGCCTGCACGCCACCGAGCAGCGTTGGCACTGTGACCAGCGTGAAGCCCTGGCGCTGCAACTGATCAATGATGCCCGGGACAGCTTCAATGGTCGAAGGGTGAACGTCGTGCATCAGGACGATCGACCCGGCGCGCACAGTCGCCATAATCCGATCGGTCGTGGTCTTGACGTCGCGGTTCTTCCAGTCCTCAGAATCCACATCCCAGAAGATCGCTGCCTGACCCGCCTCACTGAGCACGCCGGTTACCTTGTCATTGGTCGCTCCATACGGAGGACGCATCAGCGCCGGCAACAGCCCACTGGCCTGCTGAATCGCATCCCGCGAGCGCGCTACCTCATCACGGATCCCCTCGACCGGCAACGTGTCGAGCTGTGGGTGCGACCAGGAATGCGACCCCACCACATGCCCTTCGTTCACAGCGCGAGCGGTGATATCCGGGCGCGCCGCCACACTGGGTCCCAACTGGAAGAACGTGGCGTGCACGCCTTTCGATGCAAGCACATCGAGCAGTTTTGGCGTCAGGTTCGCATCGGGACCATCGTCGAACGTCAACGCCACACACTGCGCCGCACTGCAATCCACATTCTCGGTCGGAACCATACCCATCACACCTGATCCATCTGCGGGCAGCGGCTCGAGGGGAACGAATGGCGGTTCGGGCTGGGGAAGCCCAGCAAATTCCGCGCCTCCTGTCACCGCCGCAGTTACAGCGCGACCCAGGTCGCTCGACACCTCGGCAGCCTGATCGGGGGACACTTCCAGCACCGCGCGATCAGCGTTCACTCCACTATCAGCGTTCAGGATCAGCGCAAATGAGCCGTCCTGGCCGATTCGCACATCATCTGGCCCATTCCACGCCTCGTTCGTACGCAAGCCGAGCCTGGCCAACGCGTCCTGATAGGTTCCCGGGTCTCGATCTGCCTCACGCAACGCACGCTTGGCGGCAGGGAACAGCTGCACCCGCTCATCCTCATTGACGAGGGCGGCCGCAGGCGCCACCGTTTGGTCCTGGGTATCAACGATCCATGATGACGAGCGCGTGACCTCGCCGTCGTCGGTGCCGGTGATGGCTTCGAGGACGAACCCGATCCACTGCCCCGCAGCGAAGGACACGTCGTAGCGCACTTCCTGAGAATCCGGCCAGGATGCCATCTCGAGGGCCCGCTGCTCCATGAACGCGTTGACGTCGTCGAATCCCTGGATACCCGGCCAGGTCACAGGGATGTCTGCAGTGGACGAACGGTCAATGACATGACCGATCTGCGGGTCATCAGCGGGAAGCACCTCAGGCATGTCAGCGACGTGGGACCGTATCCCGGCAGGTGAGGTGGGCGGGCCAGGCTGGGGTGCGCTTGACGCAGCAGACTGGCCTGATTCCTGTGTGCCCGACGGCGCAGTTTCCCCAGAACCAGGATTGCACGCCGTGAGCCCCGTGAGCACAGCGACGCACGCCAGGGCGGTGCACCACCGGTGCCGGCCGAGGCGGTTGGAACTGCCGTTGTATTCACGTAGTGCCATCATGGCGCCGATGATAGCGAGCCAATCGGCCAGAATCCACCCTTTTATGTTCCACTAGACACAACCATGCCGGTATTGTCGTTACTATGAGTACCGACTCTGTGCCGCAGACAGCTGAAGTCCTGTCGGTCCTGTCCTCTTCGGAATGTTCGCTTAGGAGTGTTCCGCCGACACGGTTACACTGGCCTTTGCACTGCATCAGTAGTGCATGCGTGATCGGCGTGTTACGCGTGACGCAAGGGAAGGGGACGCCATGAGCATCTTTGATCGTTTCGAAAACGCGGTCGAAAAAGGTGTGAACTCGGTTTTTTCTCGTGTCTTTCGTTCCGGCCTCAAGCCAGTTGACGTGAATTCTGCAATCCGGCGTGCCATGGAGGATAACCTCCAGGAAGTTTCCTCCGACCGCACCATCGCGCCCAATAAGTTCGTCGTGCGTACCTCCGTGACGGATCTGGAATCCATCGGTGACGACATGCCCGTCCTCGTCGATGAATTTGAACGCGACGCGACAGAGTACGCCACTCAGCACGGCTATGCATTGCTTGGCCCCATCGCAGTCAGTTTCGAGGAAGACGAATCTGAACTGACCGGGCAACTCATCGTTGAAGCTGCCAATGAGCGCGGCGCAGTCGCTCCGGCGACAGTGCTCGAGGCTTCCCCTGAACATCCGATCATCGATGTGGATGGAGACCGCTGGCTGCTGACCGAACCAGTCACCGTGATCGGGCGCGGCTCAGACTGCGACATTGTCATCACCGATTCAGGCGTGTCACGCCATCACCTCGAACTGCGCATCACTCCCACCGGGGTCATCGCAACAGACCTGGGTTCCACGAACGGGACTTTTGTGGAGGGACACCGCATCGATGCCGCTACGCTGGTGGATGGCAACCAACTGACGGTGGGCAGAACCCGGATCCTGTTTTGGACCCATCCTGAACCAGCTGACGAGGAACGGTGATGACAAGCGATCTGGCATTTACTGTTTTTCGCGTCGGATACCTGGCTCTGCTGTGGCTGATGGTGCTCGCCGCAGTGTCCACGCTGCGTCGAGACATTTTCGGAACCGTTGTCACCCCTCGTGGCAAGGGCCGGCGTACCGCTGACAAGAGACGCAAGAAGTCGCAGAAAGCTCGCAAGGATCGCGCATCAGATGAACTGATTCCCAGATCACTGCTCATTACAGGCGGCCCGCTGGTCGGGATGACTCTGACACTTGGCTCCGCCCAGATCACCATCGGACGCTCCCCGAACTGCATCATGGTGCTGGAGGACGAGTACGTCTCGGGGCAGCACGCCATGCTCTCCCCACAAGACGGCGAATGGGTCATCGAGGACCTCGGCTCCCGCAACGGCACGTTCGTGGACGACGAGCGCATCACACAGCCGACCGTCGTCCATCCCGGCACGACGATTCGCATCGGACAAACCACGCTTGAATTGGTCAGGTGAGCGTCGTGAGTCCTGAAGCAATCGAATTTCACTATGCAGCCCGGTCTGATATCGGACTGGTCCGCAAGAACAATCAGGACTCTGCCTACGCGGGCCCCAATTTGCTTGTACTCGCTGACGGTATGGGCGGCCCGGCCGGCGGTGATATCGCCTCATCCGTCGCGATCGCCCACCTGGCGCACCTGGATTCGGAATCATATCCAGCTGATTCGATCGCCAAGCTCCTGCATGACAGCCTGATGGATGCACACGATGAGCTCTGTGAACGCTCGGAAACTGACCCGGAGCTGAAGGGTCTGGGAACCACCTGCATTGCGATCATGCGTGCCGGCTCAAAACTGGCGATGGTCCATATTGGTGATTCTCGTGCCTACGTGATGCGTGGCCAGACCCTCACGCAGGTCACCATTGACCATTCTTTTGTCCAGTACCTTGTTGACAGTGGCCAGATCACGCCTGACGAGGCTGAACAGCATCCTCAGCGCAACGTGGTGCTGAAGATTCTAGGGGATTCGCAGGCCAGCGTGGTTCCTGACGAAACCATGCGTCAGGCTGTTGTGGGAGATCGCTGGCTGCTGTGTTCAGACGGTCTGTCCGGAGTGGTATCGGGAGACACGATCGGTTCGGTGCTGACCGAGTATGAAGATCCGGGCGAGTGCGCCGAAAAGCTCATTGACCTGGCGTTGCGTGCCGGTGGGCCTGACAATGTGACGTGCGTGATCGCGGATATTGTTCCGGCAGGCACAACGAACCAGACTGCTCCTGAAATTGTGGGTGCTGCCGCGACCGACCGTCAGGCACCCACCCGCGGAGGTGACGGTGCTGCTGCGCGCGCAGCGGCCCTGGCCCGATCAACCTCGACTCATTCACTTTCAGATCCTGACGAGGATGCCGCTGAACCTGAGCGGCCTCGCATGCGGTGGTGGACCATTGCCGTGGGTGTGCTGGCCGTAGCAGCTGTGGTCCTGGCAGGCTTTTTGGGATACCGCTGGTCACAGCAGCAGTACTATGCGATTGGCGAGGACGGGGCGGTCGCCATCTACCAGGGAATTCCTCAGACGCTGGGGCCGTGGGCCTTTTCGCACCGCGTGGAGGTCACCTCTATTTCGCTGGCTTCCCTCGATAACGTGGATCGTGAACGACTGCAGGAACCTGTCACCCGTTCCTCACGCGAGGAAATCGACGCATATATTGCGCAGCTGGCACCCGTGAGTGCCCAGGGACCAGACAGTACGGATGCCCAATCGGGTGGTGACCGGCCACAGTCATCACGTTCCTCACAGTCGGGCACCCAGCCGCAGCCACAGTCGCTCCGCCACAGTGATTCCTCCGACGTGGAGGCACTGTAATGGCAACAGTGATGGTGGCGCCGACACGTCCTCGACGCCTGGTGGAAATTGCGCTCATGGTGGTGGCACTGGCCATCGGAATCGGCGGCTACGTGCTGACGACGATCAACCGCACCGGCGTTATCCCCCCGAACCTGGGGATGCATATCGTGATCCTGCTGGTGGTTGCCATAGCCGCTGAAATCGGGATGCACGTGCTGGCACCCTACGCCGATCCTGTCATCTTGCCGATCTCGGTGGCATTGACCGGGCTGGGACTGGCGATGATTTACCGCCTGGATCTGACCTATGACATGCTCGGGCGTTACGACACTGAATCTGGTGGCCACCTCATGCCGACCAGCACGAAGCAGCTCATCATGGTGGGTGTCGCACTGGTTGCCGCAGCACTCACCTTGATCGTGGTGCGTAATCACCGCCTCCTGCGCCGCTTTACGTACACGTTCGGAGTGATCTCCCTGGTCTTGTTGCTCCTGCCCATGCTCCCTGTCATCGGCAGTGAACAAATGGGCGCGCGCGTGTGGATCCGCATGGGGCCGCTCAGCTTGCAGCCAGGCGAACTCGTCAAAGTCACCCTGGCCATCTTCTTTGCCGGCTACCTGGTCAACAAGCGGGACTCACTGGCCATCGGCGGTCCGAAGATCCTGGGAATGCGCCTGCCGCGCGCACGTGACCTCGGTCCGATCCTGGTGGTGTGGCTCATCGGCATCGCGATCCTGGTACTCCAGCGTGACTTGGGCACATCCCTCATGTTCTTCGGCATGTTCGTGGCGATCCTGTACGTGGCGACCAACCGTCCCTCGTGGCTGGTGATCGGCGTTGTCATGTTCACCCCCGCCGTTATTTTGGCAGTACGCGCGTTCCCACACGTTCAGAACCGTTTCAACGTATGGCTCAACGCCCTGGACAATGACGTGTACAACGCGCAAGTGGGGTCCTATCAGGTTGTCCAGGGCCTCTTCGGTCAGGCTTCCGGCGGACTGATGGGCACCGGCTGGGGGCGTGGCTACCCGCACCTCGTGGTCCACGCCGAGTCCGACTTCATCTTGTCGTCACTGGCTGAAGAGCTCGGACTGACCGGGCTGCTGGCCATTTTGCTGCTGTACCTGATTTTGATTGAGCGCGGTTTGCGCGCAGCCATCGGTGTGCGCGACGGATTCGGCAAGCTACTGGCTGCTGGTTTGAGCTTCTCACTGGGACTTCAGGTGTTCGTCGTCCTGGGAGGTATTACGCGAGTCATTCCGTTGACCGGCCTGACTGCCCCTTTCCTTGCTGCCGGCGGATCATCGATGGTGGCGTCGTGGGTGATGATCGCGTTGCTGGTGCGTATTTCCGATGCTGCGAGGCGCCCCACCCGCCCGATCCCCTCCTCAGCGATCAGTGGACACGCTTCCCACGCCGGTGACAATGCGCTGGCTCAGTCACGCTCCGCACGTGCCGATCACCGCACCACCGCCACTGCATCTGAGGGTGGTGAGGCACAGTGAACACGCAGATCCGCAGATTGTTCCTGTTGATGCTTGTCATGTTTGCCGCCCTGGCATGCGCGGCAACGTCTATCCAGTTCTTCCAGGCTCCATCCCTGAACGCAGATGGGCGTAATACTCGCACCATCTTGCACGCCGCAGAAATCGATCGTGGCCCCATTATCGTCGGTGGTGACGCCGTTGCTTCTTCCTCAAAGGAGGAGGGCTCTGCACGCTTCCAACGCTACTACTCGCAAGGCCCGCTCTACGCACATGTCACTGGCTACTTTTCTTCCGTGTTTTCTCAGGCCAGCGGCATTGAGCGCGCATCCGAAGACGTTCTGGATGGCCGGTCGGACGCCCTCCTGATGCATCGGATCCGCACCCTGTTCACAGGGTCGGAGCGTCAGGGCGGTGGCGTGGTTCTGACACTGAATGAACAGATGCAGCAGGTGGCAGCTGAAGCACTCGGTTCCAGGAAAGGCGCGGTGGTCGCCCTCGACCCAAAAACTGGAGCGGTACTGGCCTTGTATTCATCACCCAGCTACGATCCCAATCCACTGGCCTCTTTCGATGCTCAGACTGTTCAAAACGCCTATGACGCCCTGGTTGCCGCCCCTGCGCAGCCGCTGACGAACCGTGCGATCGCGGGAAATCGGTACGCACCAGGGTCAGCGTTCAAGATCCTGACGGCAGCAGCCCTGCTCGAAAACGGCATGACACCCGATACGCCCGTCGATTCGCCGGTGGAGACACCACTGCCCGAGTCCACTACGACGGTGTCGAATATCGAATCCACAACCTGCGGCAACGGAAAACCTGCCTTGCGTGAAGCATTTGCCCGCTCCTGCAACACCTCCTTTGTCATTGCCTCTCAGCAGCTGCCTGACACGGCACTGGCCGACATGGCCGAGCGTTTTCAATTCGGAACGGAACTGTCCATTCCGCTGACGGTGACACCCTCGCGTTACCCGGAAGATGCCAATGCGCCTGAACGGGCGCTCACATCGATCGGACAGTTTGACGTCCAGGTGACCCCGATGCAGATGGCGATGGTGGCCGCGGCGGTGGGTAACCACGGCGTCATGATGAAGCCGCAGCTCATACGTGAGATCGTGGACGCCGATCTGCAGTCCACTCAGCAGATGACACCGACCAGGCTTGCTGAACCGATCAGCGCTGGTGTGGCCTCGCAGCTGACCTCGATGATGGTGTCAACGGTGAATGAGACGTACGGCACGGGCGGCCTGATGGCGCTGAGCAACTGGCAAGTGGCGGCAAAGACCGGCACGGCGGAAACGGGTGACGGGTCCGGCAAGGCCAATGCGTGGGCCGTTGCGTTCGCCCCGGCTGACGACCCGCAGATCGCGATAGCCGTTTTGGTGGAAGGTGATGATGAACAGCCTGTACCTCATGGTGGTGACACGGCCGGTCCGATCGCACGTGCCGTTATGGAGGCTGGCCTGCAATGAGTGAAGCAACGCATAACCATTACATGCCCGGACACTTGCTGGGCGGGCGCTACATGCTGCTCACGCGGATCGCACAGGGCGGCATGGGTGAAGTGTGGAAGGCACGTGATAAGCAGACCGGGCACATCGTGGCGGCCAAAGTGTTGCGGCCGGAACTGTCCGGCCATCAGCTTCCGCTGTCCCGTCTGCGCATCGAGGCACGTAACGCGATGCGTATCGAGCATCCCAACATTGCGTCTGTTCTGGATTCGGGCGAGGCCGGCGGGTATGGCTGGATCATGATGGAGTTGGTCGAGGGCCGCCCCCTGACGGACTACCTGCGCGGCGGGCGCACCCTGGAGGTGCGGGACATCATTCCGATGATGATTCAGGTGGCGATGGCTCTGCACGCAGCGGCAGCGGCAGGAGTGGTGCATCGCGATATCAAACCGGCCAATATCCTGATCAGGCCTGACGGAGTCGTCAAACTCACCGACTTTGGGATCTCCCGCACTGCCGATCAGGCCGCTTTGACAGCGGCAGGCATGGTGATGGGAACCGCTCAGTACCTGCCTCCCGAGCAGGCAATGGGTGAAGTGGCGACAACCCTTGGGGATCTGTACGCCCTTGGTGTCATTGCCTACGAAGCTGCATCGGGTAAGCGCCCGTTCACGGGAAAGACCCAGGTCGATATTGCGTTTGCGCACGTCAATGATCCTGTGTCGCCGCTGCCATCCAGCGTGCCTGAACCGTTTGCTCGGATCGTGATGAAGCTGCTGGAGAAGAACCCGAAGTCTCGTCCCCAATCCGGTGCGGCTCTGGCTCGTGAACTGGTTCAGGCTGCTCACACGCTGCACCTGTCGACAGCTCCCCGCCCGCTTCCTGCCCTTGAGGTTACCGACGACACCACCGCTCAGCCGCCCGTCATCGCGCCGTCCCACCAGGACACGCCAGCCACGCCTGCCATGCCAGCGACTCCTGCCGGGGGTGGCCCTGCTCTCGCTGATGCAACAACGTCTGTCGCTCCCGTTCTGGATCTGACAATCGATACCACCATTGACGAGGATGCCCTCGACAAACCACTGGATCCCCGCGAGCGGCGTCGACGGGAACTGGTGGCTCGCCTCAAACAGCGCGCCGAGGAACGCCAGCGTCAGGAGCAGCGTCAACGCGAAGAAGTGGAAGCTCAGGCGACAGCGGAGCGCGAACGTGAGGCACATGAACGCCGCCTGCAGGCCGGTAGGCAACGTCAGGAGCGTCAGGAAGCGCTCAGGCGACAAAGCGCGCGTGCCACTGCGCAGGCACGCGACACCAAGCATGAGGCGTCCCGCAGTCACTCCGGGTCGACAGGGCACTCCCCTGCCGCCTCGACTAAGAATCGCGCATCCGGTGCGTCGACAGCTGCGCACACATCTGGCTCGTCGACCGATGGTCGCCCACGCGTCCGGTGGCACGCAGTGGACCGTGCGAATGCGCGCAACGGGTTCAACAAGCACGATGAGGCGAGCTCGCCGACACCCACGCGCTTCAACCGTTCGCAGGTGTCACCGCCACTGACACGGCGCGATGTCCTGGGACGGGCGTTGATCATCGCACTGATCTTTGTCACGATCGTCCTGATCGTCATTGCCACCCTTTACAATAGATTTGGATCATTGTCTCTACCCCTAGGGATGAGTCAATTCATCATCGAGGAGGCTCACACATGGCCGATTCCATGGCCCACCGTCTAGGCGGACGCTACGAAATCCGCTCGCTCATCGGGCGAGGCGGCATGGCGGAAGTCCGCCTGGGATTCGACACGCGCCTGAGTCGCATCGTCGCGATCAAGATGCTGCGAACAGACCTGGCGCGCGATTCGATCTTCCAGACCCGTTTCCGCCGTGAAGCGCAGGCGGCAGCCTCTTTGAACCACCCCAATATCGTCGCCGTGTATGACACTGGCGAAGAGGTTGTCACCACGCCCGATGGTTCGGGAGTATCCGTCCCCTACATCGTGATGGAGTACGTCGAAGGACACACCGTTAAGGATCTGCTGGCTGACGGCACTCCGGTTCCGATCGACGAGGCGGTCGAGATCGTATCCGGCGTCTTGTCGGCACTGGAATATTCCCACTCGCAGTCGCTCGTCCACCGCGACATCAAGCCGGGCAACATCATGCTCACCACTGACGGCAAGGTCAAGGTGATGGATTTTGGTATCGCCCGCGCTCTGACAGATTCTCAGGCGACCATGACGCAGACCAATGCGGTAGTCGGCACGGCGCAGTACCTGTCCCCTGAGCAGGCCCGCGGTGAACAGGTCGACGCGCGTTCCGACTTGTACTCCACCGGCATCGTCCTCTTTGAACTGCTCACAGGCCGGCCGCCGTTCAAGGGAGATTCCGCCGTTGCCGTGGCCTATCAGCATGTCTCCTCGACGCCACCGCTGCCCTCGTCCATTACACCGGATATTCCGGAGTCGCTTGACCGAGTGGTGATGAAGTGCCTGGCGAAGGATCGTGAGGATCGGTACTCCTCAGCAGCATCGATGCGTTCTGACCTGATCCGGGCCGTACACGGTGCTGACGTGGATGCACCTGCCACCCAGGTGTGGGAGACGGCCGCACTGGCCAATGCGGGCAGCTCATCTGGTGCGACCGCCACGATGCCGTTGTCGCAGATGTCATCGCCTCCCCCGCCACCGCCGAGCTATACGAACAGGAACCGTGCCCAGTACGCTGACACGTCTGTGGCGACCGAGGAGGAAGCAGAACCGCGCAAGAAGCGCACAGGTCTGATCGTCGCACTCGTGATTCTTCTGATTGGCGCGCTGGGAATCGGTGCGGTCGCCCTCATGCAGTCGAACAAGGATCCTGAAAAGGTCACCGTTCCTGATGCTCTGATCGGCATGACGCAGGAGGAAGCCAAACAGGCTGTCGAAGGTGCGGGGCTGGTCTTCGCCATTGGTGATCCCGTCGAATCGGAAGATGTGGAAGAAGGCCGCGTCGCTCAGTCTGATCCGCCGCCCTCCACCCAGGTCGAAGAAGGCTCGTCAGTTACTGTGTTCCTCTCCTCGGGACCAGCTTCCCAGCCCGTTCCTGATGTCACCGGCAATCCGGTGGATCAGGCGCGCACAATCCTGGAAAACGCCGGTTTCGAAGTAAAGGTCTCCGACCAGAAGAAGCCATCCGATGATATTGCTGAAGGCAGCGTCGTCGAAACCTCACCGAAGGCTAAGGAAATGGCCAAGAAGGGATCGACGGTTACGCTCATCGTGTCCTCGGGCAGCAACCAGGTTGCCGTTCCTGATGTCAACGGAATGAGCCAGGAGCAGGCGCGTTCCACGATCGAAGCAGCCGGACTGCGGGTCGGATCCGTCACGAGCGTCGATTCCGCCGAGCAGGCGAAGGATCGTGTCGTCTCCTCCGCACCCGCTGCCGGTGAAAAAGTCGCCAAGGATTCAGAAATCACGCTGCAGCTTGCGTCCGGAAATGTGGCTATCCCTGCCGGCCTTCCCGGCCAGTCCCAGGAAGCTGTGGTCAACGCTCTCAAGGAACTCAAACTGGTTCCGGATGTGTACGAGATGGACAGCAACGATGTCGCCAAGGGAATGGTCGTCAACGTTGAGCCCGGCGAAGGCCAGCTCGTCTCCCAGGGTGGCACGGTGAAGGTGTACGTCTCGAGGGGATCGTCCTCAGGCTCTCAAAGTGGCAACTAAGTAATCGACGGTAAGCGCCGGCTCGGTGCCCGGCCCCGCGGTCGGCCCGTTAGTCGGTTAGCTCAGAGCGCTCGGCAACCACAGGTGTCAGCTCACGTGCGCGCTTGGGCGCATCCGCGTCACCGCAGGCTGCCAACCAGTTGGCCAGCATGAGGTGGCCCGAGCGCGTCATCACCGATTCAGGATGGAACTGCATGCCTTCAAGAGGAAGCTCTCTGTGGCGCAACGCCATGATGATGCCACTGTCCGTGGTCGCACTGACCTCCAGGCACTCCGGCACCGTCGCAGGATCGACAACCAGCGAGTGATAACGCGTGACGGTGAGAGGATTCTCCGCGCCGGCGAAAACACCGCGCCCATCGTGCGTAATCGGTGAGGTCTTACCGTGCATCAATTCGGGAGCGCGCACCACGTCCGCTCCGAAATACTCACCCAGTCCCTGATGCCCCAGGCACACTCCCAGCATCGGTACGTGCCATCTGGCACACACATCGATCACATCAAGCAGGCTTCCTGCCTCCTCGGGTCGGCCTGGCCCGGGTGAGACGAGCACGCCGTCATACGTACGCTCACCATCGGCAGCGGCCCCGTAGGCGCCCTCGTCAATGAGGGAAAGATCCACCTGGTCGTTACGCACGACGTCCACGTGCGCGCCGAGGTGACGCAGGTAGCCGACGATGGTCCAGACGAATGAGTCATAGTTGTCCACGCACAGGATTCGACGCTGGCGCGGAGCAGATTCGGTTGGGGCCATTGACGAATCGTTTCCAGGTGTTGTCATCAGACGGTGACGTTCCCGTCAATGTAAGTGGACTGGAACCACGGGAACACCCATTGGAACAGCACGGCGATGACAAGAACGATCAGCAAAACAGCCTCGATGGTCTTGAGCCAGGCCGGGCCAGGTAGGTGGCGGAAAATCCATGCGTACATGTTGGTCGAATCCTCTCTTCACACGCGGGGCAAGACAAATACGGCGGTCATTTCGCAGGCTCGCTGGCCAGCGCTGCAGGAACACCGGTTTCCTTGGGCGTCCACGAATCCAGCTTGAGGTGCACGATGTATCGCTCCGTGTTCGACCACTCGGGATGGCACGTCGTCATCGTCATCCACCGCTCGGTAGGGGTTTCAGAAAAACTGAGGTCGCCGGGGACTGGAGCGATCGTCTTGATGTTTGTTTCATCGTCGGCGGAGTAGATCTCGAAATTGTCCATCGTGTACACGTAGTACGTGTTGGCCGTTTCAACAACGACCTGGTCACCAGGTTCGAGGCGGTCAATGAAACGGAAGTTATTGCCGTAGGTTCGCCTGTGCCCGGCGACAGAGAAATTGCCGAGGGCGCCCGGCTGAGCCGTTTCCACGTAGTGCCCGGCATACGCTTTCGCGAGCACATCGGGAGTGGTGCCTTCAGCAAGCGGAATCTTTGCCCAGTTCCATTTCGGCACGTGAACAACGCCGTACACCTCACCAGGAGCAGGCTGATCGATCGCCGGTGGTTCATCCGTGCGCCGTTCACCTGATTTTTGCGGGGCCTGGTGTTCCTGTTCGAATTGCAGAACCGTTTCTTGGGCCGGCCCGCTGACTTGGTAGCTCGTCCAGAACAACTGCCAGAACGCGAAGAGGCCCAGGATGATGGCAACGGTGATGAGCAACTCACCGATCACTCCGATGATGCGGGTCGGCAATGATGCTGGGGCGCTCTCAATCCTCCGGACGTGAGCCGGTGTGCCTGAACTAGCCATGATCCTCCACAATGCGCGCGTACTGAGGTGAAGTGTCTTCGGGCAGTGCGGTGAATGTCAAGTCCTTTTCTTCATCCAGACGCCAGCCCAGGCCGTACTTCACGACATACCTCTTATAGTTGATTATTCTCTCATCTGAATTGATTGCTCGCTTGAGGCGATCAGGATCGCCTATGGCGGAAATCGCATACGGCGGTGAATACGAGGTGCCGTCCACCAAGATGACGTTGCCGATACAGCGAATGACCGAGCGTGACGTGACGCGCTTGCCCTGCACCGTCATCGCTTCCGCACCGCCGCGCCACAACGCATTCATCACATCTTCAATGTCCTGCTGGTGAATCACCAGATCGTCGGGCTGGGCACCCTCGGGCAAAATCTGATCTGCAGGCGCGTCAGTGAGCGTGACGGTGACACCCGGCCCCTGAACAGCGGTAGTCGTTCCGATCGGGATTGACGAGGCAGCTCCCTCATTCGTTGCAGGATCGTCACTCGATGAGGTGGTGTCCACGTAGCGATGGATGGATTCGCGCAGGCTGTTGCGCTGATCTGTCAGCTCCTGAACGGTTTCCTGCCTGTCTCGCACCATGGACAGCAGGTTGACGTCGCTGCTTGATGCCTGGCCCCGCGTATTGGAGGCCGCTACGCCGAAGACGACGCCGCAGGTCACCATCACGACCAGGATTGCCAGTGCTGAGCGCATCTTCTTCCACGTTCGTCTCTTGGGCGAACGCTCCCCTGAACGTTTACGTGGTGGATCCATCCGCGCACGCGGGGCATAGCTCGGCGGAGGTGACTGCGGCGAATCGCTGTCGCTCATCATCCCTCCTGACTGGTCGGACCATATCTGAGCGGTGGGTGCATCACGTTGGCAGGCGGCAGACCACAGTGAGATAGACCGAAAACGACTACCGCGTGTCGATCGCTTTGGCCGATACCCCACTCCGAGACTACGCTAGAGGATATCCAGGCGCATAACGCGCCACGGCAGTTATTCAAGTCCCGGCCCCATTCCGGGAGAGCGATCAGGAGTAGGTTGTGGCCGAGTCGAAAAAACGCAAGCGCAAAAGCGGCGAAGTAGCTGAGCAGGATACCGAAGTCCACTCATGGACTGAAGACATCCCCATGAGCCCATCGTGGTGGGCTCCGGCTTTCATTACACTGCTCATTGTTGGCCTGGTGTGGGTCATGGTGTACTACATCTCGTCCGCACGCTTCCCGATCCCCGGTATCTCATGGTGGAACCTGGTCATCGGTTTCGGCATTATGCTGATCGGTTTCCTGATGACGCTGCGCTGGCGGTAAGCTCGGCTGCTCGGCGAGCGTGCTGACATCATTTACCATGCGGCGGCGCTCACCTCACCTCGTCCGCCCGTAAACCGACTAGTAGTTCAAAGCGAGCAACGCGGCATATTCCACAGCCACCACGGCGCACACGGCGATCAGCATTCCTGCACCGGCCAGTGCGCTGATGCGTGTCTTGCGCGTGGCCTCGGCCTGACGGTTGACGACGACCTCACCGCTCCTGCGACGCGGCGGGCGCCTCATGATATGCGCAAAGCCCCACGTCACCAGCGCGCCCACGATCATGCCGCCGACATGCGCCTGCCAGGAAATATTGGGCACGATGAAGCCGTAACCGAGGTTGATTGCCAGCAGGATCAGAATCGATGTCGTATTGATCCCGCTCATCTTCTGAAGGACGAAAATCGCGGCGAACAGGCCGAATACGGCGCCCGACGCCCCAACAGTGGTCACCAACAGTGTTTGTCGGCTGACGAAGCACCAGGCCAGGACACCGGCACTGCCACCGATCGCGCTGGCGATATACAGGATGAGGAAACGCCACCATCCAAGCACAGGCTCGATGCTCGAGCCGACGAACCACAGTGCGACGAGGTTGAACAGGATGTGCAGGACGTTGGCATGCAGGAATGCAGTCGTCAGAATTCGCCAGGGCTCAAGCCATCCGATCGCCGGCATGAACGCCAGGGAACTGTAGACCTGCGGAATGAGCTTCATCGCCACGAATGTCACTGCGCACAGGCCAATAAGCACCATCGTCACGGTCGGTTTTTGAGTCCAGCGCATCTGACGGCGTCCGCGTCGGCCTCGTTTCTTCGCACAGTCCACACACATGGCGCGCACTTCCACCGGTACACGGCACTGCGGGCACATCGGCCGGTTACATACCTTGCAGTAGTCGATGGACTGCACATCAGGGTGGCGTGGACACGGCGGAGCCGCATTCGGGTCTGAACGCTGACCGTACTGAGGTATCTTGGCCATACTCATCCTTTGTTCGAACTCACCGTTGGAGGGGCTGCGCCCGCCACAGTGGACGAGGGCGTCCCATCCGACTGTCAGGGCTGGCAGTATCCAGCTTACCGGTGGTCGCCCTCGTCATTGATGATGCAGGCATCAGCCCGCGTCTACTTGTCAAGAATCTCCACGGATTCAATCACGACGTCTTCGCGCGGCTTGTCGCGTCCGTCGGTGGGAACCTGTGCGATCGCGTCGACGACGCTGCGTGACTCATCGTCGGCCACCTTGCCGAAGATCGTGTGCTTGCCCTGCAGCCACTGGGTCGGGGCGACGGTGATGAAGAACTGGGATCCGTTGGTGCCCTTCCCCATGCGGGTTCCGGCGTTGGCCATTGCCAGGACATACGGCTCATTGAAGTTCAGTTCCGGATGGATTTCATCGTTGAACTGGTAGCCGGGGCCTCCTGTGCCGGTGCCGAGCGGGTCACCTGTCTGGATCATGAAACCGTCGATGACGCGGTGGAAGATCACGCCGTTGTACAGCGGTGAGCTCATTTCCTGACCGGTGCCGGGGTGCGTCCACACGCGCTCACCGGTTGCCAGTCCCACGAAGTTCTTCACCGTGAACGGTGCGTGGTCGGGGTACAGGTCCAGGCGGATATCGCCTTGTGAAGTATGAAGAATAGCTTGCATGAATCTATAGTGACAGATTTTCCGCCTGTGAGCACGCGTGTGGGCAGCCGTTCGCCCAGCGCGCATTTTACGTAAATGGTCACTGTCTGCCGGCCTTTTATGGTGTGATTAAAGTGCATTGAATCGTGTGACGGTGCACAATAGGGGGGAAGACCCTTTGCGTCATTCGTCGCAATGAAGAAACAAGATCCGGAGGCATCAATGGCTAAGAAACACCAACTCGATCCGGAGCAGATTAAATCTGATGCCGTTCAGCTGGGGTCCACTCTGGCTGAGCAGGCTCATGCCGCTGCCGAAAAGGTCGCTGACCTGGCGGAACAGGGCTTGGACTGGGCCGGCCCGCGCGCTCAGGAGGTATTGGATAATGCTCGCAAGACTGCAGACAGCGCCCGCAAGTCTGCCCAACCTTACATTGACGAAGCGACTGACCGTGCCCGCGATGCTGCAGACAAGGTTCGTCCCGTGGTTGAAGAAGCACGTAAGCGTGCCGAAGATGACTACCTGCCTCGCGTGAACCGCGCATGGACGGAAGCAACGGCTGCCGCTCAGACTGACGGTGACCTGATCGAACGCGCTCGCCGCGCTGCCGATGCCGGATCATATGCGTTGACCACGCCGACCCCAAAGCGTAAGTCACACCGCGTTGCCAAGTGCCTCGGCTGGACGGCACTGGGGCTGAGCGCCGCTGGTGTGGGATACCTGTTGTGGCGTCGAAGCCAGCCGATCGAAGATCCGTGGGCCGAGGAATACTGGGCTGACCTGGACACCGATGTTGAACTGCCTGACGTTGAGGTGGAAAGCGCTGATGACGCGCAGGGCGCGTCGCAAACCCCGACCGACGAGGAAAAGGCTGCGGCTGAAGAGGCTGCTCAGGCCAAGCTTGAAGCCGATGAGAAGGCCAACAAGGAAGCTGAAGAAGCTGCCAAGTAAGGCCTCCAGCGCGGGCACGTGAAAGAGGGACGCTCCCTTTACGAGGTGTCGTCTTTCTGAGCGCCCGCAGGGCTGTGAACTGCTGACCGGCGTGTGCGTCTGCGTGACGTCCACGCCGGTTTGCTTTCACGGGGCGGGCGCGGTTTGCTTTCATGGGTCGGCGCCGGTTTGCAGTTGGCTGTGAGGAGACTGCACGGGGAGGCGCTCTTACCTTGACCAGTTGATCCGACGCTCCCGTAGCACCTTGACCAGTTGACTAAGACCTTTGCCCGTTGATAGTTCAAAGTCTTATACCTTGATCTGTTGATTTCTACCTTGAGCGCTTGATTGAGGCGCGCGCCAATTCCGCGCGATCGGTGCCGACACCGAGCAGATCATGGCGCTGTTTGCCCGCGAAGCTGATCGGATGCAGCGCGATGGACTTGATCAGTGGCAATCTGGCATCTATCCATTGACCGAGCATATTGAGGCAGATATTCGAAGCGGCTACGGATGGGGGGTTGCCAGCAGAGGAGACGTCCTGGCCTATCTGAGTATCGACGACACTCCCGGCCCGTTTTACGATGCGGCCAATCTGACGTGGAAGACTCCGCGCGAGGGAACGAGGGAACATGGGTGATGCACCGACTGATCGTTGCCGAAGAAGCTCGCGGAATGGGACTGGCTCGCAAGCTGATTGAATTCGCTGTGACGCAGTCACCGAACGGGTATCTGCGCGCGGATACGGATCCGAAAAACACGCCCATGCGGGCACTGTTTGAGCGGCTCGGATCCCGTGACGCTGGATTGCTGACCTATCACGAATTCAACGATTTGCAATGCGTGACCTACGAGCGCTGGGTGCACTCGGTCGTGCGGCGACAGATGAGCCAACACGTTCAGGTGCACCCGGCCAGATTCGGCTGGATGTGACAGCGCCGCCAGGCGCCAGCACCGCATTCCCACGCGCATGGCCTCACCCCGGATAATCTCGCCGCGCGCTGAATATTTCCATTGAGGGCGCGCCGAGCCGGCAAATAGGGTAGACATGAAGTGCACATCCACTATGAGAGGAGTCACAATGGCGAATTCAACTGTGAGCACTGCGAGCACCCACTGGGAAGGTGGCCTGACAGACGGCGCCGGACAAACGACACTCGAAACATCCGGTGTGGTCACACTGGACGTCGCGTGGGGCAAGCGCACTGATCCAGGCCAGGGCACCACGAACCCCGAAGAACTCATCGCAGCAGCCTTTGCCACCTGCTATTCGATGGCACTGACCAACGAGCTGACCGAAAACGGCCATACGCCTGAATTCCTCGACACCACTGTTGAGGTCTCCTTCAACCCCAAGGACGGCATTTCCGGAGCCAAACTCACCGTCAGCGGTAAGGTTCCCGGCCTCGATGCTGACGCATTCAAGGAAAAGGCTGAGTGGGCGAAGGACAACTGCCCCGTCTCCAAGGCACTCGGCGGCCTCAAGAAAGAGCTTGTCGTGAATGCCTGAGTTTCATCTCAAACGCATCTACGAGGACCCGGAGCCATCTGACGGCCTCCGGTTTCTCGTCGATCGCCTCTGGCCAAGGGGGATCTCCAAAAAGCGCGCCGCACTGGACGAATGGAACAAAGACCTGCCACCATCACCGCAGCTGCGCACCTGGTTCGGACACCGACCCGAACGTTTTGAGGAGTTTGCACACAGGTACCGTCAGGAACTGGCTGACAGCGGAGCTGCACGCGACTTCGTGGAAAACCATCTCACCTGTGATGTTGTCACGCTGCTCATCGCAGCAAAAGACCCCGAGCACAACCACGGACTGGTGCTGCAGGACGTTCTCACCACACTTGCCGCTGAGCGTGCGGATCGCCAGCAATGCGGATCACCATGACAGCACGAACCGATGACACTGCGCATCCGTCTCAGTAGCGACGCAGCGACGCCCTCGTTCAACCATGTTTGACGGAGTTGACGAGTTCGACTGTGGACGTCGCCCCTGTCACATGTGAATAACACAAGGGGCGCCCCGGAGTTCACACCCCGAGGCGCCCCTTGAGTTATGTGTACGGGATCAGCCCTTCACGGATCCGCGGGTTACACCCGAGATCACCCAGCGCTGAGAGAACACATAGACCAGCAGCAGCGGAGCCATCGCCATCAGGTAGGAGGCGAATGCCACCGAGTAGTCCAGGTTGAACTGTCCCTGGAACACATACTGTGCCAGCGGCAGCGTGCGGTGCGCCGGGTCGGTCAGCACAACCAGCGGCAAGATGAAGTCATTCCATGCCCACACGCACGTGATGATTCCGACCGTCGCATTCATCGGAGTGAGCAGTGGGAAAATCACCTGCCAGAACACACGCCATGTGGATGCGCCATCCACGCGCGCCGCCTCTTCCAGCTCAATGGGAATCGAGCGGATGTAGGAGACGTAGATGAACGAGTTCATCGACAATCCGAAGATCGTGTACAGGATGACCATGCCGATGGGTCGATCCAGGTGCAGGATCGACATCTGCTTGATGATCGGCAGCATGATGATCGGGAACGGGATGAACAGTGCCGACAGCAGGTAGTAGAACGCGCCCTTGAAGAACGGCTTATGCAGGTTCCGTGCAATCGCCCAGGACACGATCGACGAGGTCAAAATCGTGAACACCAGGGTCAGTGCTGTGACGAACACGGTGTTGACCAGCGCGTGCTTGAAGTCGGCGCGCTCCCAGGCGTCCGCGAAGTTCTGCCAGCGGATCGAGGTCGGCAGTTCAAACCCGTTGCCGTTGAGCACCTGATCAGGCGACTTGAGCGCAACAACCACGGCGAGGTACATCGGGATCAGCACGCCCAGAGACGTGAACAGGATAAACAGCGTGGCCACCCAGTTGATGCGGCGCCTCTTTGAAGGGCGTACCTTGCGCGTCGAGGTGTTGGTCAAGTTCTGCCCGGCTGTCCCTCGCGTCGAGGGCGACGACGCTGACGAGGACGTTGATTCGATCGGTGTGCCTGGTGTCATGGGAGCAGTCATGTTACTTTCCCTCCCCACGTTGCAAAATTCTGAATTGGAACAGCGACACGATGGTGATCACCACGAAGAAGAACACCGCGTTTGCTGTCTGGTAGGCGAACTCACCGCCGGTGAAGCCGCCTCGGTAAATCAGGACGGACACTGATTCCGTAGCCGTGCCGGGCCCGCCATCGGTCAACGCGATGATCGGGTCGAACACTTGGAGGAAGCTCTTCAAACTCAGCACCATATTGAGGGTGAAGAAGGGGCCGATCAGTGGGAACGTGATCTTCCAGAACTGTTGCCACGAGTTCGCACCATCCAGTGCGGCAGCCTCGTACACATCGTCTGGAACGGTTTGCAGTCCGGCCAGGTACAAGATGATCGCGAATGCGCTTGCCTGCCACACGGCAAGCGTGATGATCGCTCCCCATGCGGCGATCGGGTGCGTCAAAATGTTGTCTCTGAACAGCGGAATGCTCGAGAAGATTTTGGGCAGCGACGTGGAGAACATGAACTTGAAGACGTAGCCGATGATCAGCACCGACAGGACGTAGGGGATGAAGAACACGCCCCTGAAGAAGTTACGGGCCAGAATGTTCGAGTTCAGCGCCACGGCGATGATCAGTGAGATCACGTTCGTCAGGATCGTGGCGATGATGGCGAAAATGAAGGTGGCCGCATATGCGTGGAACATGCGCTCGTCGCGGAAAATGTTGATGTAGTTGGAGATTCCAACGAATTTCCACGTTCCGTATCCGGCATAGTTGGTGAACGAGAAGAACACGCCGATCAGGACGGGCAGTGTATGGAACAGTGCGAACGCAATGAGCGCGGGCACGACAATCATCGTGTACGTGCGGTCCTTGGTGGGCGACACTGTTCGTCGCTTCCCCTTATCTGAACCGGACCTGCGTGCGGACGAGGCCGAGGACTTAGCCGAGAGCGTGCCCGATGAGGCCGTACCCGACACGGCCGTAGCCGTTGCCGTGGTGGTCACCGAACGTGCAGGTTCACTCGCCGTTGCTGTGTCGCGTGAGCGCATGCGTTCGCGCAACTGTGGCGGCAGGTCAACCATGCGGCCGTCTTCGCCGTCCGTGCTGCCGGCATTGTGCGATCCGGCGCCAGCACCAGGTGTTGATGACATGGATTTTCCTTTCACTCCACAGTGCGTGCAGCGTATTCACGCCACTGGCGATCCAGCTGCTGCAGTGTCACCGATGGGTCTGCATCAAACAATCCTTGCTGGACCAGAGGGTCCAGTCGGATAGAGGCGGGAACGTGGTGGTCCACGAATCCTGCGATGTGGCCTCCGTCGAAGAACGGAGCCAGTTCCTGAATTGCCGGATCATCCGGGTAGTCAGCTTCCCTGAGGGAGGGGAACATGGATTGCGACTTCGCGACCTTCTCGATGACTTCAGGCTGGAAGAGGTAGTCGAAGAAGCGGCGCGCCTCTTCAGGGTGCGCTGCCCCCTTCCCCATCGTCACAACGACGTCCACGCCAGTCACCAGCAGGCGCTGGTCGGCACCCTCACCTTCGGGAGCCGGATACGGGAAAATTGCCGCATCCACGTCGGGGTTTGCCTGACGGATCGGATTGAGCGCCCAGATACCCTGCATCAGCATGGCGACTTCACCGTTGGCAAATGCGGCGTTGCCGTCGTCGTAGGTTCGGGCACGCCATCCGTCCTGTGCGTATCCGAATAAGGTGAGTTGGCGCTGCATCGGTTCGGTGAAGTTCTTCTGGAACGACACCGCCGAATCCGGCCCGATATTCGTACCCTGCTCGCGCATGGTGTCGAAGAACCCGTCGCGCGCGGCGTAGGCGCCCAACCCATTAAACGAGGGCAGTGTGGTCCACGCGTCGGCCACCGTCCCGTAGAACGGTGTGATGCCAGCGGCCTTGAGCTTTTCACACACATCGAGCAGTTCTTCCCATGTGGAGGGAACTTCCAGGCCCTGTTCCTTGAAAATCTGGCGGTTGTAGATGATGCCGTCTGCATTGTTCAGATAGCCGACACCGTTGACTTCGCCTTCCGCATTTCCCAGGTCAGCCAGAATGTCCTGCACAGCCGGGTTAATGTGCTCAAGCAGCGGGTCATCTGAAAAGTCGTGGAAGACGCCGGCTCGGGCCAGGTCAGCGAATTTTCCGTTACCGTTCAGGGTGATGACATCCGGCGGGCGGTTCTTCACCAGGAGCGTACGGATCGCGGTGTCCGCATCTGCCGATTGGTTAATGACTATGTCAATGTCGGGATTTTCGGCCTCAAAGTCAGCCGCGATTTCTTCGAAATCTGTTTTGGCTTCACCTTTGAACTGGAAAAAATCCAGTTCGGTTTTCTCCTGCGCCTGGGGCGTCCCGCAGCTCGCCAATGCTCCACATGTGCATACAGCCAGAGCCGCAATCAGTGCTCGTCGCATTCGTGGTTGCCGAGGGCGACGTGTGGCACCGTGAGCATCTGGCTTGGATGTGTGCGTCGATGATGAGCACTGTGATTCGAGCGGAGAATGCTCTAGGGGCGATGCGTGTGAATACACCGTGACATCTCCTGCCTTCAAATGTATGGACTGAGCGCTCATTCACCCCTGCGGCATACGCAAGCGAGTCGGCGTTCAACGTGTGTGACGGGTGCTCCTCGTATCGGCCGTAACCATTACGACAAGCCACTTCATTTATATCTCATTGGCCACGAACGTGAGGGGCCGAGGGTCCTTTTTTTCAGCAATAATTCTCTTTGACACCTGACAGACACCCTTTGCGTGTCGAGCCGCCAGTCGCCGTCCTCAGGTCCGTGACAAGCCGGTGAGTCAGAAGCGATTCAAAATCGCGCGAACCAGAGCAGCAGCGCCGTCATTCTCCACCGATCCGGTCACCGCATCGGCATGACTGCGCACGTCCTCATCAGCGCCGCCCATCGCTACGCCGTGCGCGGCCCACTGCAGCATCGGGATGTCATTCGTTCCATCCCCCACCGTGACGGTGCCGCTGTGGGGCACCTGCAGGTACTCAGCCAGTTCTTCCAGACCGGTCGCCTTGGTAAAGCCACGAGGCCCGACATCCACC
This sequence comes from Pauljensenia sp. UMB10120, assembly GCF_030212035.1. Taxonomy (NCBI): domain Bacteria; kingdom Bacillati; phylum Actinomycetota; class Actinomycetes; order Actinomycetales; family Actinomycetaceae; genus Pauljensenia; species Pauljensenia sp. UMB10120. Next base: position 117,535 of record NZ_JASODH010000004.1, read on the forward strand.
CAGGACGTCCACCCGATCGCCACTTCATGCGTGTCAACCAGGCCAGTCTGCGCGATCGCCTCGCTGAATTCTTCACGCGTCAACGACGGCGCACGGCCAACAACTTTGGTGCTGGGAGTGCTGCGCAGGTTCTCCATCGATTCGACGCGGAACGTTTCGATCAGCTCACCATGTGGGAACGGCGCAGAAACAGCGTATCCATAGTCGCGTTCTGACCCGATCAATGCATCCGGCATGACCTGGCGTAACGCGTCAATTGCTTCTGCGGGATTGAAACTGTGCCGGCGCACCACGCGTCGACCACCCTCGAGCTGGGGATCCCACTGACCCATCGTGGTGCCGTTCGAACACACCGCCCACCCCTGACTGGCTTTCAGATAGCCAAAGACCGGGTCGACGGCATTGACGCCTCGCCCAGTGGCGATCACCATCTTCATTCCGGCAGCAACACCGTCATGGAATGCGCTGATGACACGCTCAGAGGCACCCTCGGGAAGCAACAATGTGCCGTCAACGTCCAGGGCGACCATGATTTTGGTCGGATTGCCGGGAAGCGACGAGGGCAGGCCGGCCTCGGCCCTCGCGACGAGTTCATCGAAGGGGATGGCCTGCTCGCCGGACGGGGGCGGTGTGAGGAGCGGGATGCTCACCGCGGCTCCAGGACGTCGATTCCACCCAGGTAGGGCCGCATTGCTTCAGGCACGCGCACGGACCCGTCTTCACGCTGATGGTTCTCCAGGATCGCGACGAGCCAGCGGGTTGTCGCCAGTGTGCCGTTGAGCGTGGCAACCGGGAACATCTGGCCATCGCGGCGCTCTCGAATGCCCAGGCGCCGGGCCTGGAAGGTTGTGCAGTTCGATGTGGAGGTGACCTCCATGTAGCGCTGCTGGGTCGGCAGCCATGCCTCGCAGTCGAACTTGCGTGCTGCCGAGGTGCCGAGGTCGCCGGCCGCAGTATCGATGACGCGGTAGGGCAGTTCCATCTTCGCCAGCATCTCTTCTTCCCACGCAAGGAATTTCTTGTGCTCCTCTTCAGCATCCTCAGGGCGGCAGAACGAGAACATTTCCGCCTTGTTGAACTGGTGGACACGGATAATGCCGCGCGTGTCGCGCCCGGCTGCCCCAGCTTCGCGCCGGTAGCAGGTTGACCATCCGAGGTAATGCTTCGGGCCGTCACTCAGGTCCAGAATCTCACCCATGTGGTAGCCCGCGAGCGCGACTTCTGAGGTTCCCACCAGGTAAAGATCGTCAGCAGGCAGGTAGTAGATTTCATCGGAATGCTCGTTGAGGAATCCTGTGCCACCCATGACCTGCGGTGTCACCAGCGTCGGCGTCATCATCGGAGTGAAACCTGCAGCGACAGCCTGATCCAGCGCCATGGTCATCATCGCCAGCTCCAGGCGCGCACCGATTCCCTTGAGGTAGTAGAAACGCGATCCTGAAATCTTGGCGCCGCGTTCGACGTCAATTGCGTCCAGTTTTTCACCGATTTCCAGGTGGTCTTTCGGCTCGAATCCTTCGGCCGCGAAGTCACGCGGCTCGGGGCCTTCATGGCGCAGCACCACGAAGTCTTCTTCACCACCGGTGGGCACTCCCGGCAGAATCAGGTTCGGAAGCATGCGTGCCAGTTTGTCGGCTTCTTCGCCTGCTTCGTTCGATGCGGCCTCAGCATTCTTGACCCGCGCAGCCAGTTCCTTGGCCTCAGCCAGGATTGCGGGCCGCTCTTCCTTGCTGGCACGCCCCACAGATCGAGAGACCTCTTTTTGCTGCGAGCGCAGCTGCTCGAATTCCTGGAGCAGTTCACGCCGCTTCGTGTCGGCTTCGAGGATTCGGTCCACCAGTTCCACGTCTGCGCCGCGCGCACGCTGTGAGGCGCGGGCCGGTTCGGGATCTTCTCGCAAGGCACGCATATCAATCATGTGTTCATGGTAGTTCAGATACACCGCCCGTTACTACCGCGCCAGCGGGGAGGGGCCGCGGGCATGTGCGGTGACGCCCCTCAATCGCGCGCACACGGCAGGGCTGGTCAACTATAGTTCGTGGGTATCACTACTTCGGGTCACTGACGAGGGCGACTTTCCCCGCGGCGTGTGCCACGCCGCGACGGTGCGCCGGCGCTATGGAGGTGCCCATCAGCGAGGAAGCGACCCGGGAACGGATCGACAGATGAATAAGAAAGTCCTGACCGTTGCCATGGCGTACATTGCGATCGCCGTGGGTGCAGGCTTTGCCTCCGGGCAGGAAGTCCTTCAATACTTCGTCGGTTTTGGTCCGTGGGGCCTGGTCGGCGCATTGGCCGCTGCCATTGTGTTTTCATTCGCAGGTTTCGTGATTGTCCAGCTCGGGTCCTATTTCCTGGCCAGCGATCACAAAGTCGTGTTCGGCGAGGTGGCGCACCCGGTTCTGGCATTCCTGTTCGACGTCACCGTCACTGTCACAGCTTTTTCAATTGGTTTCATCATGATTGCCGGCGGAGGAACGAACCTGAATCAGCAGTTCGGCCTGCCGACATGGGTTGGCTCAGCGATCGTGATCGTGGTTGTTCTGGCGATGGGGTTTCTGGATGTCAGCAGGGTTACGCGCATCATCGGCGCGCTCACACCGGTGCTGATCATCTGCGTCCTGGCGGTGACCATCTACGCGCTGACACACATCGACGCCACCTGGAGTGACATCCACGCTTCAACGCAGCTGGTTGACACCACCATTGCGCACTGGTCATTGTCGTCACTGAACTACGTGGCAATGAACCTATGCGTGGTGGCGTCAATGGCGATCGTCATCGGTGGCGATATTTCCGATCCGAAAGTGGCCGGCTTTGGCGGCCTTCTCGGCGGCGTGTTCTTCGGAGTCCTCCTGCTGGCGATCACGGTGTCGCTGTATGTGCACGTGCCGACCGTGTACCGCGATGACATGCCGATGCTGGCGTTGGCCGCCAGCGCGGCACCGTGGGCGGGGCACGTGATGGCACTGGTTGTTTTCGGCATGATCCTGAACTCTGCGATCGGCATGTTCTACGCGCTGGCTTCGCGTTTCTCCACAGGAAGCACCGGCCGTTTCCGCCTGGTGCTGGTGGCGCTGGTTGTGGCCGGCACCGTCCTGTCGGCTTTCGGCTTCAAGAACCTGGTGACCTGGCTGTTCCCCGTCATTGGTTATGCCGGCTTCATCCTGATGGGCGTGCTGGGCTACTCGTGGATTCGTACGCGCCGCATGATTAACGAGGAAACTGATCGACGAGGGCGAATCACGCGTCTGCTCAGACGCAAACTACGCACGGATCGTGTGTTTTCCAGACGCGATCAGGCACGTCTGGACCGCGAAGTGAGCGCCTCATCCATTGAAAATGCTCAGCTGGTGGGGACCATCGGATCAGAAACGTGTGACGACCTTGATGCGCGTGGTATTGCTCACGACGATCTTGACGGTGAATCAGTGTTGCAGAACCAGGCCGAACCTGGTGCCCCTACCGGCGAGGTGTCGGCGAAATAAGCGACGTCAAGCCACAGCTATCTGCTGAATGACACTGATGTAGTTTTCCCCATGTGTGGATAAGCGTGTGGATTAAGTGGCAGCAGTGGAGGTGGAAGCCACCCTCGTCAATAGCGGCGAACACAAGGAAGAATCGCCGAACTGGCCGATCGCTGCCGCTGGCGCCCGGCATAAAAGTCGCATGTGAACGAGCAAAGCAGGTTAAAGTATCAAAGGAAATGTTCGCGTCGAAAGCCGTTCATGAATAAAAAAGTCTTGACTGTTGCCCTTGCCTTCATCGGCATCACCGTTGGTGCAGGTTTCGCCTCAGGCCAGGAAGTTCTGCAGTATTTTTCCGGATTTGGGGTGTGGGGCATCGTCGGCGCCGTCATCACCGGTGCGGTGTTCTCATTCGCAGGTCTGGTGGTCGTTCAGCTCGGATCATACTTTCTGGCCAGCGACCACAACGTGGTATTCGGCGGGGTGGCACATCCATTCCTTGCCCGCCTGTTCGACATCATCATCACGTTTACGCTCTTCAGCCTGGGTTTCGTCATGATTGCGGGTGGCGGCTCGAATCTCGAACAGCAGTTTGGACTGCCGACATGGATGGGTTCCGCGATCATCACGGTGCTGGTCATGCTGGTGGGAATGCTGGATGTGGACAAGGTTACGAAGATCATCGGCATGATGACGCCCGTGCTGATCCTGTGCGTCCTCATCGTGGTGATCTGGTCATTCACGCACATTGATGCGGCGTGGGAGGATATCCACGAGTCTGCGCAGCTGGTGGACACGGCCCTTCCGGCGTGGCATATTTCGACCCTGAACTACGTGGGCGTGTGTCTGTCCACCGTTGTGTCGATGGCGATCGTCATGGGCGGTGACATCACGGATCTGAAGGTTGCCGGGCGCGGGGGAATGATCGGCGGCATAGTCTACGGCGTACTGCTCACACTGGTCGCCGGCGCGTTGCTGACGCAAATGACGACCGTGTATGACCAGGACATGCCGATGCTGGCACTAGTCAACCACATCCATCCGTGGTTTGGCTTTGCGATGGCAATCGTGACGTTCCTGATGATTTTCAACACCGCGATTGCCATGTTCTACGCGTTAGCCAAGCGTTTCTCCAACGGTGGCGACATGCGGTTCCGCGTCATCTTGCTGGCGCTGACAGTGGCAGGGTTCGGGCTGTCATTCCTCGGGTTCAAAGAGCTGGTCAACAAGCTCTTCCCGATCTTGGGGTACTGCGGCATCGTGCTGATGGTGGTGCTGTTTTACTCGTGGATCAAGACTCGCCAGGACATCATCGACGAGTCGGAGCGACGCGACCGCATTCTCAAGTTGATACGTCGCCGTCTGCGCCTCGATCGCGGTTTTTCCCGCAAACACGCCAGGCAGCTGCGCCACGAAGTCGAGGACTCCGATGTTGAAAACGTCGAACTGGTCGACGCGATGGGGGCCGTCGCCGCGGAGGAACTTGAAGAAGAAGGCATCGACCACGACGATTGGGAGTCGATAGCCGACCGTCAGGAAAACCAGGCTGCCACAGAAGCCGGCGAGCAGGTCTCAGCTGACAAGCACTGAGTCATACTCCGCGCGCCCTGCGCTTCGTCAGTCGCAGGCAGTGATGCGGTACAGTTTCGCCGTGCCGCCAGTGTCGACCAGCTCGAAGCCGTGGGATGTGTCCACGTTGTAGAACCCTGGCATTCGCGAGGAGCGTGCGAAGTTGTAGTACTGGCCATCTTCGTCCTCAAAGAAGTGCGTGATTCCAAGGTCACGAACCACTTGGCACACTTCGGGATTGGTGTGGATCTCATTAAAGGATCGGCGCAGGATATCTTGCGAAACCGTGTCCTTGTTAACCGTCGACAGTTGCCTGAACACGACCTGACGCTGTCCGATCGACAGCGAGTAGGCCTCGCCGGCGATGGGATCTCCGACGATCAACGCATCTTCTGGCACCGTCTGAGGCATGCGCCGGAACATGTTCAGCTCCGCGTTCGTTGACATTCCGGGTTTGCCCAGGTGATCTGCGTCGTACACGTATCGCACCGCCCACACCCGAGCATCCATCGCGCCGCCCAGTGACATGGCAACGATCCACACGCCGAGCAGTGCGCCGACCCGCCACAGTGACGATTGCGCATGATGCTCGTCAGCGGCGCGCACCCTGTGCGAGCGCACCCAGTTCACGAGCTGCTCGAAACCGAACGCGATCAGAGGAATCATCGTGAGGTTCTGTACCCCCATGATGCGACGAGCATCCATGTACCACGGTGCCAGCAGGTAGGTGCGTCCGGGAAAATCTGGCGCATACGCCATGAAAGTCAGTGCCGCGAACAGCAGGAAAGAGACAATGAGCCAGGTTGTCGGACGCGGCCCATACGATTCGCGCACGCGCTGGCGCGTTGCGATCCACAGGTCGGCTCGTTCGCTCACGGTCATGGAGGCCGTCGACGAGGGCGGCTCCGTCGAATCCTGCAGCATTGCCGAGGGCTGCTCTGCCGCATCGTGAGGATCTGCTGTCTGGCAGTGGAGTGCTGCATCGGTTTGCGCTGCCTCGTCGGAGGGGGCCGCTGCGCCGGAAGGCACTACTGCCTCGGGCTGCGGCACTGACGGCCACGGCCAGGTGGGAATGTCGTTCTTGACCACTCGAGACCACACAAATGCGCCGCGGATCAGCGCAATGATGCCGATCAGCATCAGCACCGCGGTGATCGTGATGGTCAAGATCAAGCCGATGGTGCGGGTGAAAGGCGGATAAGGGGTCAGGAAGGTCGAGAAAGCCTGCTCGTAAGAAATGCCCCGCCTCGGGTAATCCCCCATCGCCTGCACGCGATCCATACCCAGCATCCACAGCGGCGCGCACACCGCCACCACGCACACCACCCCTGTTGCCGCAGCCACGCCGTAGTGACCGATCCACGCGGAGCGCCTGACGAGGATGAACATGGACGCAATGATCGGTGGAATCAGCAGCACAGCCAGTGAAAACGCGGCCGTGGGGTGGGCGAGCACCATGCCGACGAAGCCCAGGGCAATCAGCCCTCCCAGCGGAAGATGTGCAAACGCGCCAGCCAACCCACGATCGGTCGATCGCGCCAACCGCCTGCCCCAGACCAGGCTCATTGCAGCAATTCCCGGCAGAAGGATGACTCCCAACGCGTTGGGCCACTGGTTGTACATGGTCAGGGCGTCAGCCGGCATGGAGAGCATGCAGCCCGCAGCAACGGGTGCCACGACAACGGCAACCCGTGAAGTGGTGACGACAGCAGTGAACGCTGTGCCACCGATCGCCCACAGCGCCATCAGTGCCAGCGAGGCCGCGTTTGACGTTTGAATCACGGTTTCGGGCGTGGCGAACAGCGCCGTGAACGCATGCCAGGCGTTCGGGTAGAAAACTTCACGTCCACCGTACAGAGGTGCCAACCCTCCGAAAGGATCCGCACGTGAGGTCTCCAGAATCGACCACACACCATTGACGTGGAAAACAGAGTCCCACTGTTGCACGGGATCACGCGGATTGGCCGCGATCAGCATGGGCAGTGCGGCCAGCACCCAGCCGACAAACACCATGAACCAGATTGCGCCGCGCGCTCTGCGCGACAGAATGCGGTAGGCGTGCGAGGCCGGCGCATCTGCCCGCAGTGGTGGCCGCGCCACCAGGCTGTCTCCAAGCAGTTCGCCATGTTCAGGGTTTGCGCGCCGACGCAGCACATAAACCGCAGCTCCGGCGCAGGTCAGCAATGCCAGGACCGGCATAACGGTAGCGCGGGTATACGGAACTCCCAGCGCATGCCAGATCATCGACAGGATCGACACGGTTCCGACAGTGAGTGCCGGTCCGGCTGCGGCAGCCACCACCGATGAACGGATCTGTGTGCGCACCCAGAAATAGCCGGGAAGGATTGCGATGACAACCATCGCGATCACCAGTGGCATCAGCCCCAACCATGCAACCCAGTTCATGAATCAGCTTTCTGTGGCGCGATCGGTGCCGGTCGGGTCACCCTCGTCAATTGCCGTGCTGCTGGCCCGCCGAAATGCCTCAGGCTTCGGGTCGACAGCTTCGGGACCAGAGCTGACTGACCCGGACCTGCGATCAGCAGCCTCAGAAGCGGCATCGACTGCATCCGACACCTGCGCGGATGCTTCGGCTGCTTCAGCGCGACCTTTGCGAGACTGACGGACACGCTGAATGGCGAACTCGGCGATCATGGGGATGACCGAGACCACGACGATCAGGATGATAATGACTGACAAATTATCGTGAACGAATTGGATACCGCCCAGCGCGGAGCCGGCCCATGTGATGCCCACGCCCCAGGCCAGAGCGCCCAGCGAGTTATAGATGACGAACTTGCCGTACGGGTAGCGCGCGATACCGGCGGCAAGCGGAATGAATGTGCGCACAAACGGGATGAAACGCCCGATCACCAGCGAGCGCCCGCCATACTTCACGAAGTAGCGTTCAGCCTGGTGCAAATGCTCGGTCTTCAAAATCCGCGCATTGTCAGAAAAGAGACGCCGCCCGAATCGATGCCCCAGCCAATAGCCGATCTGTGCGCCGATAAACGCAGCGACGAACGTCAGTGCAATCAAGGTCGGCAGGTGCAGCCCCAAGCGCTCATGAAGCAGACCGGCCGTGAACAGCAGGGAGTCGCCAGGCAGCACCGGGAACAGAATGCCCGATTCGATCAGGACGATCAGCAGCGTGCCCCACAGCACCCACGGACCCATCGCGAGCAGCAAGGATTCGGGATCGTGGAACCAACCGATGACGGTTGTCAACCACGATTGATCGGTTGGCATCACGGTTACAGCCAGCACAAGTTCCCTTTCATTAGCGGGGCATAACACCTCAAAACGGTGCACGCACTACCCTATATGTGTTACTGCACGAATAGGCGTTGCGCCATTAGGATAGATCGTATGACTTTGAAGGGCGCGGATTCGACGGCACCCCAGTCGACGACATCCGATTGGGTCGAATCTGGCTCAGCCACACCCACATCCGCATCGCCCTCCGCGACGTCAGGCCCGTCGACGCCCACACCGCACGGATCCACCACGAACGCTTCTGCCAAGACTGACACTGAGCCGCCCGGCTCAAACCCCGACGCGTCCATCGATGACCTGTCGATCGACCAGCTCGCCGCCACTCAACGCGCGACCGCTCCCCTTCCGCGCCTGTCGCGGCCCGCGTATTTCGCTGACCGTCATGAGGAGCGCACGCGCCGACGTGAGGATCTGACCGACGTTATCCTCGCACTCCTGGGAATCGCACTGGTGTGGGTGTTGGGTATGTACGCCCATTCAACCACGCAAGGGGTCACCGACGATGTGCGCAACGTCTTTGCCGGCGCTCTGCGAGCCATTTTCCTGCTGCCCGTCACGCTGATCGAGGGCCTGATCATTCTGGCCGGCCCTATCGTCATCGTGGGCGCGCTTGCCCGGCGAGGAAGACTCACCACCATCATCGAAACACTCCTGACCGCGGCGATCGCGACGTTCACTGGTTGGGTTCTGATGATAGTGCTCGATCATGTACCTGCCGATTTCACGGCTCCGTTAGGTGCCACCGGCACCTTCGGCGCACACGCCGCCATCAACCTGGTCCTCATGACGCTTGCCGCGTTATTCACCACAGCCGGCGAAACGACGCATATGCGTTCCATCCGCTACGGCTGGCTCGGTCTGGCGGTCGTCGCATTTTTCGGCGTCATTCGCGGCACCATGAGCCTTCCGTCAGCGCTCGTCTCCCTGCTGCTTGGCCGTATGATCGGCTCACTGGCACGATGGGTCCTCGGTTTCGAGGATCAGCGTGCCACTGGAATCGACATTGTCGAAGGCTTGCTGTCGATCGGCATTGTCCCCTCGCGGATCATCCGTTCCGACCTGGAAACGTCAACCTCGCCGCTGGTGACGTGGAAGATTGACGAGGTAGACTCACGGCGCGTCAATCCGGATCGCCATCCAACAGGGGACGGGTCTGCCTCGGCAATCAGTGGGGCCGACATGCAGCCGGGGCGCGATACGGCACTAGTGGGTGCTCGGCCAGGATCGACCGCGGTGCAAGCCGGCAGCGAGACGACCAATGCCGGCACGCCTGAAACTGACGTGACCGATGAGGTGACCACTTCCACTGATGAGGAAGCTGACGTCACTTCCACGCGCCAGGATCTGCACATTTTCACCACCGATGTGGACCTGGTTGAATACACCGTCACGCGTTACCCGCAACGCCCCGACGCCCGCCACTATGCGGTGTGGGATGACCACGGCAGGCTGTGGGAAGTACAGGTGCTTGATCCGGGTCGCGAACTGACAGGCACGCTGATCGACGTATGGAACAATCTGCGTCTGCGCGGGATATCACGATGGGTCTCGCCGTCGCTGAAAGCCAACGCTGAACGCTCCACGCTGACGACGCTGGCTGCGCACAGAGCGGGCGTGCATGTTGCTGAACCACTGGGAATGGCCCAAGTAGGCGATTCAATCCTGGTGGCATCCAAGGCGATCCCGCCGGTGACAACGCTCAAGGATTCGCCTGATCACCTCCTGTCTGACGACGTACTGGATCAGGTGTGGAATCAGTTACTCCTGGCGCATTCCCGGTCGATCACGCACCGCGATCTCACGTTCGACTCGGTGATGCTGGACGCGTCCGGACAGGTATGGCTGCTCGGCTGGGATCAGGGCGAAGTGGCAACGAACGAGCTCAACCGCAGGATCGACATTGCTCAGATGCTGGTGTTGCTGTCGGTGTGCGTGGGTGAAAAACGCGCCCTGGAAAGTGCGGTGCGCGCGGTAGGCATCCGTGAACTCAAGGCCAGCGCGCCGGTGTTGCAAGGCGCGGTGCTGCCCGCGCAGATCAGCCGCGCCGTGCGTAAGAGTGAAACGTTGGCAAATCTGCGAACTGCGATTGTGGGCGATGAGAAGAACGAATCCGCCCAGCTTTTGAAACTTGAACGCTTCGCCCCGAAGACGATTATCACGGTCGCGATCCTGGCGGTGGCCCTCATCGTCGTGCTCGGCTCGATGAACTTCCGCGAAATCGCTGACGCAGTTACGTCGGCCAGCCCGGTGTGGATTCTCATCGCGTTCATCCTGGGTGCGCTCACGTGGTTCGGTGCTGCCGTGCCGTTGGTGGCGCTGTCTACCGAGAAAATCAAACTGTCCGACGCGACCCTGGCACAGATTGCGGCATCAGTCGTCACGGTCGTGGCTCCTGCCGGTATCGGTCCTGCGGCGCTGAACCTGCGCTTCCTCAATAAGCAAAAAGTTGAGACACCGATGGCGATCACCACGGTCACGCTCATGCAGATCTCCCAGTTCCTGACAACTGTCGCATTGCTTCTCATCATCTTGCTGACCGGAGCATCATCCACACCGCTCAACATTTCCCTGCCGACGTCGACGATCGTGCTGATCGTGGTCGCAGTACTGGCGGTGGTTGCCACAGCACTCGCAGTGCCGAAATTGCGCAGGTGGCTGTGGGCAAAAATCAAGCCGACGTGGAAGCAGATCTACCCGCGTCTGATCTGGATCGTGGGTCAGCCCAAGCGTATCGCCGCCGTCCTGGGTGGAAACATCGTGATGAATATCGGCTTCGTCGGCGCGTTCTGGGCAGCGCTCAAGGCTTTCGGCGGTGAGCTCAACCTGCTGACCCTGGCGGTGACATATCTGGCGTCGAACTCGTTGGGATCAGTGATCCCCTCGCCTGGCGGTATCGGTCCGGTGGAAGCTGCGTTGACCGGCGGACTGCAGGTTGCCGGCATCCCCGTCTCGGTGGCACTGTCCACTGCCGTCCTGTACCGACTGGTGACCTTCTACGGTCGTATCCCCTTCGGATGGGCGGCCCTCAAGATCATGCAGAAGAAGGATCTGCTCTGAATCTTCGGATCGCATCGCGTTGTGCACCGGAGATGGCTCGACCGACGTGGCCGCCTAAAACGCGATAATGTGCGTGTATGGACAATCAGCGTACTTCTTCTGATTCTGAATCATCTGGTCGCGCAGATTCACATTTGACGCGCACCGTGCCCGTCTCCGGCTCACAAGCCTCCTCCACCGGCTCTACTGGTGCAGACGAGAATTCCGCACCAGCAGGATCAGCTACGCACGGCACTGATGCTCGTGCGGCGCGCTCACAGTCGTCGCGCTCCTCGTCATCCGTCCTGGTCGCCATTGCCGCTGTTTTGGCAGTGGTCCTGGCGTTCGCCGCCGGAGTGTTCGTTGGGCGAAGCACCGCGCCGCAGCCGTCACAGGCACAAGGCGAGGCGTCCTCGCAGACACAGGACGAGGCGGCATCGCAGCAAGGTGAAAACTCTGAATCCGCAACCACTCAACAGCAGCTGGACTACGCTCCCTCGCAGACCAATGAGGAGGCGTTGAAGATTCTGGCCGATGAGCCACGACGCGATCCCAACGACCCGATGGCGCGCGGCGAGGTCGACGCTCCCGTCGTGATGGTCGAGTACTCGGATTACTCGTGCCCCATGTGCGCCAAGTACGCCCAGGAGGTTGAGCCCAAGTTTCAGGAACTGATTGACAATGGGACGCTGCGCATCGAGTACCGCGACATGGTGATCTTCTCCGACAAGGGGTCTGACATCGCTGCCGCCGCTGCACGGGCAGCCGGCCTGCAGGGCAAGTACGTCGAATTCCACGAAGCGGTTTTCGCTCAGGCTCCCACGCAAGATCATGCGTCCTACACTGAAGAGTCCGTCACGCAGATTGCTGAGCAGGTAGGTGTGGCAGACCTGGATCAATTCCGCGCCGACCTGACGTCCGAGAAGATCAAGGACGCCGTCCAGGCTGATACGCAGCACGGCAAATCAGTGGGGTTGACGGGAACACCCTCGTTCTTCATCAACAACGCGTACCTGACAGGTGTCTACCCTGTTGACTACTTCATCCGCACCATCGAGAATCAGGCTGCTGAAGCCGGCAAGGCGATCGAGCCGGCGGCAGAGAATTAGGCAGAAGGATTAACCGCCGCGCCCCTGCGCCCACTTTGCCCGACAATAGAGGTAGAAGGTGGCAGAGAGTCGAACAGGACTGGCGGGCCGGCCCGTCCGCACCGCTGGGAACTCGAAGCTGCACAGTCCAGACAGTCGCACCGTCAGATAGGAGCTTTTCATGGGACGCATCAATCTTTCACGATGGATCGGTTTGGCCACGGCTGGCGCTACAGCAGCTGGTCTGGTGTTGGTCGTACGCTGGCTCGCCTTCCAGCAATCGCGCTCAAATGCGCGCCAGGACGCCCAGTTCGACGTCAACACCCATGAGAGCGACAAGACGCTGGAGAACGTGTGGGTCGTGTTCAACCCTGCAAAACAGTCCGACACTAAACAGTTCCAGGCCCACGTCGAAGAAGTAGCGCGCTCATGCAACGTCTCCCACATCGAGTGGATTGAGACAAGCGAGGAAGATCCCGGCACCGGGCAGGCCATTGAGGCCCTGACGAAGGGCGCATCACTGGTCATCGCTGCTGGCGGTGATGGGACCGTGCGTGCAGTTGCGGCCAGCCTGGCTCACAGCGGCGTGCCGATGGGAATCATCCCCGCCGGAACCGGCAACCTGCTGGCACGCAACTTGAATATTCCCACCGACGACCTGGATGAAGCCATCCGTATTGCGCTGGGCAGCACCTTTATTCACGGTGACTTGGCGTGGCTGCGGATGGAAGATCCGGACGAGGTTGGCGACCTGGCCGCTGAAGGCCAGCTGATCCGCGAAGCACGCGAACGCCTGGATGCGAACGGTGACACCATCGCAGAGGATGATGAATTCGCCTACACGGTCATTGCCGGAATGGGCTTTGATGGCGAGACGATGGCGAACACGGATTCTGGTCTGAAGAAGAAGATCGGGTGGATTGCCTACGTCATTTCCGGTGTGAAGGCGCTGCACGGCAAACGCATGAAGGCGTCACTGAAGTTGAAGGATGCCGTCTCCGCCGACCAGTCGACGGTGGCTCCTGACTTGGCAGAACACCCCGACGCGCAGGCAGACGAGGGTGACCGCCCTGATATTGAAGAACTGAGCGATGTGCCGGCACGGACCATCATGGTTGCCAACTGTGGTGAGCTGCCCTACCTGGTGCTGGTACCTGATGCGGATCCGACTGACGGACTCCTCGACGTGGTGGCAGTGGACGTGCGCGCAGGTCTGCTTGGCTGGGCAGATGTTGCGGGGAAGATTCTTGCGCAGGGAGCAGGATGGACACCACTGGATCTGCCTGCTTCGACTGGCCACATGACAGCTCGCCAGTGCCGCGATGTCAAGGTCGACGTCGATCAGCCGCGCATCGTGCAAGTCGACGGGGATCCGGTCGGAACGGCCTCGACGGTACATGTCAGGGTTGACGAGTCTGCCGTCGATATCGCAGTTCCGCGCCAGTAACGCTCAAGGGACTCGCTCTTTCGGCAATCTGCCTGACCGCCGCCTACTGGCGTTCGGACAGCGCAATGTTGGCGGAAATGGCGTGCCCGATCCTCCGCAGCATCGCATCATCAGCCCACTGGCCATCGGGCAGCGTGTTGGGACGTTCTGCGTCCCCAAGCCCCAGCAGTTCCTTCCACATGGGGATCAGTTCGTGGTGGTAGGTGTGCCCGTGCCCACCGGGTGCCCGACCCGCCACCGGCAAATCAGCCAGCACCTGCAGGTATGTCCCGATACGGGTGTACTCCATGGACGGTGACACGTCGCGACCGGCTTTTTCACGCATCCAGTCCGGCTGGTACCACGCCAGGCGGCCCGTCCACCACACCACCGGGTCGGACGGGTGTTGTGCGTAGATGATGCGCGGGAAGTGCCACGGCCCGAGTTCACGGCCGTATATATCGTGGCGCAGATCCTCCGGACCTGTCGCAAAGCGCACATGCCGCGCGTTGTCCACGACAGGTGCCACCTCGGGCGATCCGCGATGCCTCTTTTCTGTCAGCTCCTGATGCATCGGGGTGAACGAGGGCGTCCCCACCCACAGCGCACCGTCCACCTGACGCATCACATCGGCCAGGTCGGTATACACAGCCTGTGAGGCGAATGCGCCGAGCGACTCTCCAGTGATATACAACGCCGGCCGCTGATTAGCAGGCAGACCGTCCACTGCCTTCTTGACTGCCTGGTACAGCATGATCGCGGCTTCGACGCAGTGGTCCAATCCGGTCATCCAATGCAGGGACGAGGGCGCGTAGGAATACTGCATCGACGCTGTGGCGCAGTTGCCGCAGGCCAGGTACTCCAGAGGCTGCACTTCCCACTCGTCAACCCAGCCGGATCCCGTTGACGTATTGACGGCGATGACCGCCCGCTCGAATGCACCGGTGCGTTCCAATTCGCGCACCACCATGTCAGCTGCGTCAGCGAGGGTCTGCCCGCCTGTCGGCATGCCGGCGTAGACGCGAATAGGTTCGAGGGCCTCGCGCCCGGTCACCTCTTCAATGTCGTGGCGCGAGGGGCCTCGTCCCAAAAACACGCGGCCCTGACCGCCAACGGATGCCCACGACACCAGGGAATGGTGGGATCCGGATCGTTCGGGCACCTCGGGACGAAAGATCCCTTTGGCGGTGCGGTTGTTCATTTCCCATGCCTTTCGGGAAAAGAACGTGACACCTCCAGCGATAATCACTTTTGAGGTCAACAGGATCAGCAGCGCCACGATGATTGCGCATCCCACCGCCAACGCGATCCACACCGGTATCCATCGCGCCAGGAAAGTGACCAGGGTAGCCAACATCCACAGCAACGCATCCAGTACACCGATGATCACGTGGAAGAGCACAAATGCTCCGAGCAGTCCCAGCACAATGGAGCTGATTCGCGGACCGGGCATGTCCACCAGTTGCGCAGCTGAGCGGGCGTGGATGAATGACTGAACGACTGATCGGATGAACCAGATCATGAAAATAAGGAATGCGGCCCACCGCAACCCGGTCTCGGTGGCAGGCGAGGCACTGATGGTTAAGTCAGTCAGGCGCAAAATTAACGTTCCCGCGCTCTCGATCACCACTCCCACCACGTATCCGAGCGATGCCAGAACGCCGGACACGACGGATTGCCACCACCAGGATCTGGGCAGAAGGGACGGCGACACGGACACTGCGTACATCACTAGCGCGGCGATAATGCCGAGCAGGGATGGACTGTCGAGCACCCGTCACCTCCGTGTTGCATGGGATGTAAGACATGGGGATACGTTCACGTCCGTGTCCTCTTTATTGTACGAACATCGCACCGCATCACCACGATTCACCTGACGGTGGCGCCACCTTCGACCGCACGTAGTCGGCACACATATGTGACAGAATCAAATTATGACAGCAAATGCATCGAAGACACCCTCGTCCCCTCATCAAACCCTCCCGGAGTTGCCGCCCGCGATGCGCCGCCTGGCTGGCGACGTGCACATCCCTGACCCGATGGATGCTCCCAGTATTCGGTGGGGAATCATTGGTGCCAGCGGCATTGCCCGCACGATGTGTACCGCGATCAATTCGTACACGACTTCACGCGTCGTCGCGGTCGCTGCCCGCGAACCGTCCAGGGCAAAGGCGTTTGCACGTGACAATGGCGTCGAGCGGGCTGTGGATTCGTACGAGGAACTCGTGGCGTGCGATGACGTGGACGCGGTGTATGTGTCGACGATCCACCCCTACCATGCACGTTGCGCGCTGATGGCTCTGCGTGCGGGCAAACCTGTGCTGGTGGAAAAGCCGTTCACGATGACGGCACAGCAGGCACGCGATGTTTTCGATGCGGCTGAACGAGCGCACCTGTTTGCGATGGAGGCTATGTGGATGCGCCACTTGCCTCACCATCACGTTCTTCGCGCCATCCTCGCCGGAGGGGGTCTGGGAGCGGTGCATTCGGTTCATGCTGATCACGGACAGCGCCTCCTTGACGTTCCGCGCCTCATTCGCCCTGAGCTGGGTGGCGGAGCCGTGCTGGATCTGGGCGTGTATTCCCTGTCTTTTGTCCATCAGGTGCTCGGTGCGCCCGAGGAGCTGTCGGCGCACGGCCGGATGCGTCCTGATCACCTTGACACCGCTGAGGTTGTTACTGTGCGCGCAGGCGATGCGCTGGGTGTGGCTCGCGCCGCGATGGATGCGCGTTCAGCTACAGCGGCCGAAGTGGTTTGTGCAGGTGGGTGCCTGGAGTTGCCTGAGCAGTTCTACCAGCCCGGTATCCTGCAATTGCGCACGTGGGATGACGAGGGGACCGAAGTCGTGGAACAGTGGGATGCCCGCATTCCCGGCGGCTTCCAGTATGAAGCGGCTGAAGTGGCGCGCTGCCTGGCTCAGGGTCACACCCAAAGCAGTGTGATGCCGTGGCGCACAACGGTGGAGGTCATGGACATGATCGATCAGGTGCGTGCCCAGCTCGACATCCGCCATCCTGGAATTAATGGGTAGGGTTTGCGCTGGTGGCAGCGCGTAAGAATCGCCCCGGCATCACTGTTAGAGCTGCCGGCACACCTTAGTTGAGTCCGTTGCGCGCAATCCACGTCATCGTGACGACAGGGATGGACACCCACTGGTCGCTTTCGTAGCGCAGGTGTTCGTACAGGTACCAGTGCAGGTTGCGTTGCATGCGTTTGCGCATGGCCGTGCTCGCCCGCAGGTACGAGGAGCGGGTGCGTGCCAGTTCCATCACCTGTTCGGGCAGTAAGACGTGCATCCACCTGCAGGTATGCAGCGTCGCCGGTGTGATCGGCGGGTCCCACCTGGGTGGTTTGTCGGGCCGGTGCACGTCGCCCGAACGCATGATCCGTGTCAGGCGGTGCACCCACGGCATCCGCACATCCATCTGGTTGAACACTGCTGCCACCACGCCGCCAGGTCGAACAATTCGCGCCAGCTCGGCGCTCGCCTCATGCGCATCGACCCAGTGCCACGACTGTGCAAATACTGCACCGTCGACACTTCGATCCGGCAATGTGGTCCGCTCCCCGGTTCCATCAATCACGCGGATAAGCCCTGAGTGCGCCTGATGCCATGGTGTTCCATCCGCAGCTGGGTCGCCCTCGTTCATGACCGAAATGTCGGCGACGTCATGCCCATGAAGAACGCCGGTGAGTTGATCGCGCATTGCCCGGGCCGGTTCAACGGCAACAACGTCGACTTCGCGCCGTGCCAGTGCGAACGTCATTTTTCCTGTGCCGGCACCGATGTCTGCGATACGCACTGGCGACCCGGTCTGCAGGCCGCTCGCCTCGCAGGCACCGATCAGTGTGTCGACCGCTGCAGCCGGGTATCCGGGGCGGATGTGCCCATACGAGGACGTGGCACGCTCGAAAGGGTTGACGTCGTCAGTTTTGGCAATATGGGAAGTCGGCACTCAGTCAGCCTACTGCATGGGTGATGCGCCGCAGACAGACCGACGAGCCGGCGCTGTACCCAGTGAGGTACCTGCGGCCGGCTCGTCTGTCTTCGTTCCTGTTCAGGTGCCGACTGATTCGAAACAGCCGAAACGGATTGCTGTGGTCAGTGCGATCACCGGGATCGCGATGCACAGCACCATGAAGACCATGTCCGCCCAGCTGACTGTGGAGGGGCGCGCCCAGGTGCGCCGCGTATCTGCACCGAATCCTCGTGCTTCCATCGTCACCGACAGTTTGGCGGAGCGGCGCAGCGCAAAGACGAGCAGTGCGAACGCTCCCTGGAAGAACGCGATGAACCTGTTGGCGTCACCGAGGCCGCGCATGCGCCGAGCCTGCATGAGCGCTTTCCAGTCGGCCATCATGAGTCCGGCCATACGGACACCTGCCAGTGATGCCAGCACGGGGCGTGCCGGCAGGTGCAGTATCTGTCCGAGTCCATCTGCCATGTCGGTCGGGTCGATGCGTGAGAACACAACGATCGCCGGCATTGCGACGGCGATGACACGAAGGAATATTCCTGCTGCCAACGCGATGGAGCGGTCACTGATCGCCATCGGCCCCCAGTGCCAGTACAGCGTTCCACCCGGGTCGGCGTACAGGAGCATTGACACTGATGCCAACGGTGCGGCTATGAGGACCGGAATCATCCTCACTGCCATCTGTTTCGCACTGATTCCCACCAGTGGGAGAAGCAGCAGTTCACAGATCAGCGCAATGCCTGCACTGACTGTGTCAATGGAAGCGATCAGCGGGGTCGTCATTGCAGCGATTCCCAGCACCTGCGTCACCGGGTTGACCTTCTTGAGCAATGCGCCTCGCTTGTGTGCACGCGAATGCCCCTCATTGCCGAGGGCGTCCACGCCATCTGTGCTCTCACTACCACCGGCAGATGCCGGATCTGTGCGTGCGTCGGTTCCAACTTCGCTCAGATCAATGACGTTGTCCGCCATTGCTTCAACAAATGAGTGGTCGTGCGTGATCGCCACGAGCGTGGCGCCGGCATCGACCACTGAGCGCAGCAGTATCACCAGTTCCACCCACGTGGAGCGGTCCTGTCCAAAGGTCGGCTCATCGACGATCACAATGTCCGGTGCGCTAATCAGTGCGGTCGCCACCGACAGGCGGCGTTTTTCTCCACCGGACAGTGTCATGGGATTCGCACGAGCAAGGTGCTCAAGTTTCAGAGCTTTCAGGAAACGTTTAACCTGTTCGTCGCGCTGGTCGGAGTCACACTTAGCCAGTGTTGGTCCAAGTTCCAGCTCTTCTTGAACAGTGCGGCAGACGAACTGATATTCGGGTTCCTGAAACACCATGGACAATCGTCCGACCAGATCCGGCGAATGCCACTCGTACGGGTCGGTGGATTCAGGGCAGCGTGAAGCTGTCCGTTCGGGAGTCTTACCGGATGCGGACGTCTTATCCGATGCTGCAGGGCGCGTCGGATCAATTCGCACCATGCCATCAAGCGGCTTGAGCAGGCCGACCATCGTCAAAGCCAGTGTTGTCTTTCCCAACCCGTTCCCGCCGACAATGCAGGTGCATTTGCCCTGCGGAATACGCATCGAAATGTCGCGCCGAATGGGATGATCCGGGTCGTATCCGATGGCCAGGTCACTGACAGTGATGGCATCTGTGTTGGTGGCGACCGGATCAGCCTGGCTGCCACTCACGATGCTGTCAGTGTGCTGATTGCGTACGTCACGCCGACTGTCACCGATCACCGCTTCTTCGTCACCAGGCAGCCAGATCCCGCATTCACGCAGGTAATCAGCCTGGTCATGCAGGACTTCCTGCACGGTGCCGTCAGCACCGATTGCGCCGTCGATCACCACGATGACGCGGTCAATCAGCTCCATCCAGACGTCAACGCGGTGCTCGATGATGATCGCTGTGGCACCGGTACGTTCCAGTACTGCGCGGGTCGCGTTGCGGACCTGCTGAACGCCCTGCGGATCCAGATTGGCCGTCGGCTCATCCAGGAGCAGCAAGCGCGGATCCATGGCGAGCACGCTTGCCAGTGCAAGACGCTGTTTCTGCCCACCGGATAGTTTTGATGTTGGATAGTCCAACGGAATATCCAGGTTCACAGTGTGCAGCGACTGGTCGACGCGCTGCCAGATTTCATCACGCTCCACCGCCAGGTTCTCGCATCCGAATGCGACGTCGTCACCGGCTCGCGCCAGCACGACCTGTGCTTCCGGGTCCTGCATAACCAGACCGATGGAGCCACGCATTTGTTCCGGGCGAGCTCCGTCGACAGTGAGTGTGCCGCGAGATTCACCCTCGTCGTCACCTCCGAGTACGCCGGCAATACCGCACAGCAGTGTTGACTTGCCGGACCCGGATGCCCCCAGTACGAGGACGTGTTCGCCGGGCCTGATGTCGAGGGTGATCTGATTCAGTGCCCATGCGCGTCTACCGGCGTGCCGCCACCCCCATCTGTCGATGTGAACGGAGGCTCCGATATCCACGCGGGTAGTTGCCTCCGGACTCATACGAGTTCGTGGCGCTCGCGTCCAGCTGCGAAACGGTCAAGCGCGCCGGTCTGAGCCAGTCCGCGCACGATGAACCATCCGAGCAGGCCTGCCAGCAATGCGCCGGAGATCTGCGTGGTGATGAAGTACGTGACGTTGAACAGTGCGCCTTTGGCGTGGTTGTAGGCGATGAATTCCCAGACGAATGCACCCAGAGCTGAACCCATACCGGTCAGAATGCCGATCGGCAATGTGAAGCGGCGGTACAGAACAATCAGGAGGATCAGTTCAGCTCCGAGTCCCTGCACGATGCCTGAATACACCGCGCCGATGCCCCATTGTGATCCCAGAGCTGCGGACATACATGCTGCCAGGAGTTCAACGAACAGTGCGCCACCAGGTTTGCGGATGATGAGGCCACCCAGAACACCGCCAATCAGCCAGATTCCAACGGCGATTCCGCCCAGACCCGGGGTGAGGGCATCCATCGCTTTGGTCCATAAATCACCGGGCTGGTTCCACAGCAGGAAAATGCAGCCGCAGGCTACCGCGAGGATTGCAGCTGTCACAAAATCAACAACGCGCCAGCTCAGGCGCGGCTTCTGGTCAGTCATCGTGTCCTCTTTCTCGTGTATGACCTTGAAGACGCGCACGAGAAGAGAGCCTTCCTTCGCCGGTTTTAACCCGGATCAGGTTCAACGGTCGAGGGGCCTTGTTCCCCCTCCTCTCAACCCAGCACAACTGGGCTCCCGTGGCAGTAAACGTGAGTATAGTACGTGCTGGCTCAGTAGCACAGCCTCAGGCTGCGCCTTCCAGGTAGGCCTTCAGTGCCGGCAGGACAACATCCCACGTGCCCTGCGCGTCTTCCCATGCCTGGCGCACTTCAGCCTCGTCATCGCTGACGGATGTAATATCTGATTCCTCGACGTGCACCTGCACCAAGCTGTCCTTCTCGGACAGTGACACTTCCACGCGCGTGGTGCGTTCTTCAGGGAATTCGTCCCCTGCCAGCGGGTACCACCGGAAGGAAATGAGATCCATCGGATCTTCATCTTCCTTTTCGATCAGCCATGCACCGGCATCCGGATCTTCGATACGGTACAGGCCGTCCTCGCCGCGTTCAAATTCATGGTCGCCGAATGGCCCGTCGTTGACCCACCAGCCCGGCTCGCTGACCGCTTTCCATACGGATTCGAGGTCCGCTGCAATTGAAATGTCTGCTTCAACCGCGTCGAGGTTGTCCACCTTGTCCATTGATTCGTCATCGTCGTCGAAGTAATTCATGTCTTAACGGTAATCGTTGCCCACCACGACTTTCCAGCTTTTGACGCATTAGCAGATCAAAGATGCGGCGCATGACGGTTTCCACCGATACGATAAAGACGTGAATGCGGCGCAACGCTCAACTTTGCGCTGTGCCTTCTTCACAACACCTTTCTGTGCGCGTGCCACGAGCATCGCACAGTCGCTGCTTGAACAAAGGAGTACGTGTGCTCGTCGGAGTACCAGCCAGCAATGCTGATCAGCCACTTGTCGCAGCCACCCCTGACACCGTCACCAAGCTCAAGAAACTGGGTTTCGACGTGTGCGTACAACGAGGCGCTGGGCAAACCGCTCAATTTCCTGATTCATTATTCGAAGATGCGGGAGCCACCCTCGTCGATGACCGCGGCGCGTGGGGTGCCGACATTGTCCTCACTCTCGACGCCCCCACAAGCGAGCAGATCGCGGCGATGCAGTCGGGCGCAACACTGATTTCCCGCCTGGCACCCGCGCGCCACCCCGAACTGGTCGACGAATTGGCGAGGGCGAACATCACCGCGCTGGCTATGGACACTGTGCCGAGAATTTCCCGTGCTCAGGCGATGGATGTCCTGTCCTCCCAAGCCAATGTCGCCGGATATCGAGCCGTCGTTGAAGCTGCTCATCAGTTTGGCCGCCTCTTCACCGGTCAGGTCACCGCGGCCGGCAAGATGCCGCCGGCACGTATCTATGTGATCGGTGCGGGAGTTGCCGGTCTGGCAGCGATCGGCACCGCCAACTCCATGGGCGCTGAAGTCTACGCAACCGACGTACGTCCCGAGGTGGGCGAACAGGTTGAATCGATGGGAGCCACATTCGTTCCGATCCCGGTGGGCCGTCAGGAATCCAGTGACGGTTATGCCAAGGAGATGGACGCTGATCAGGCGCGCGCAGCTGAAATACTGTACGCCGAACAGGCTGCCTGCTCCGACATTGTCATCACGACAGCAAACATTCCGGGGCGTGCCGCTCCGCGCCTGCTCAGTGCCGACGCGATTGATGCGATGCGTCCGGGCAGCGTGATTGTGGATATGGCAGCTGCCAACGGCGGTAACTGTGAACTGACGTCACCCGGGGAAATTGTGCGAACCGAAGGTGGCGTCACCATTATCGGCCTGACCGACCTGGCGGGCAGACTCCCAGCACAATCCTCCCAGCTGTACGGGCAAAACATTGTGAATCTGCTGCGTCTGGCCACGCCCGACAAGGATGGTCAGCTCACGCTGGACATGGATGATGAGATCATTCGCTCCATCACTGTGACGCACGAGGGCGACGTGATGTGGCCACCGCCGCCGGTCAACGTGTCGGCGGCTCCTGCTCCTGCTCCGACTCCGCGCGAAGACCCGGCGGCAGTCGCTGCCAGAGCGGCTGATGAGTCACGAAAGGAAGCGTCCCACAAGCGTAACCGCGTGATCGGAATTGTCGTGGCGATAGCCTTGGCCGCCCTGTTGATTTTGACGTCACCGCTGATGGTCTCCAGCCATTACATCGTGCTGGCGCTTGCAGTGGTCGTCGGGTTCTACGTCATTACGAACGTGACGCACTCGTTGCATACGCCGCTCATGTCGGTGACGAACGCGATTTCCGGCATCATCCTGGTCGGCGCTCTGCTTCAGATCGGATCGTCGAACGTTTTGGTCACGATCATTTCCTTTGCCGCCATACTCGTCGCGTCGATCAACATTTTCGGCGGCTTCACAGTCACCCACCGCATGCTCGCGATGTTCAAGAAAGACTGAGGCAGATTTACCGTGTTCACCAACCTTGTCACACCGTTTCCCCAGGACCTCATGTCAGCTGAAATTCCGGGTGCCGAGCTCCTGTCGGGCGGTTTCGTCTCACACTTCGTTGTGTTCGCCTACATTGTTGCCGCCATATTCTTCATCCTGGCGCTGGCCGGACTGTCCCGTCATGAGACGGCTCAACGCGGCAACAATTCAGGCATCATCGGCATGGCGATTGCGCTGGTCGCCACCATAGTCCTGGCTCTCACGTCGCAGCCGGCACGCGGGGTGGTCGTCACCGCGATCCTGATTGCGCTCGCAATGAGTATCGGCGCAGTGATCGGCATCTGGAAGGCACGCAACGTTCAGATGACCGGCATGCCGGAACTGATCGCATTGCTGCACTCATTTGTCGGCCTGGCAGCAGTGCTGGTGGGGTTCAATTCCTACCTGGCACCCGACGCCAATGCGCTTCTGCTGGGAGGATTCCACCTCGGTGAAGTGTTCCTGGGCATCTTCATCGGTGCCGTCACCTTGACCGGCTCAATCATCGCGTACCTCAAATTGTCCGCGAAGATTTCGGGCGCACCGTTGATGCTTCCGGGGCGCAACTGGATCAACCTTGCTGCCATCGTCGTCTGCCTCATCCTGATGGTACTGTTCGTGCGTCAGGACGGTTTCACCGGAGTTGGCATTGCAGCGTTAATCATCATGACTCTCATCGCGCTGGCACTGGGTGTGCACCTGGTGGCCGCGATCGGCGGCGGAGACATGCCCGTTGTCGTGTCCATGCTGAACTCGTATTCCGGGTGGGCTGCGGCAGCGGCCGGCTTCATGCTCAACAATGATCTGCTCATTATCACTGGCGCGCTTGTCGGCTCCTCCGGCGCGTACCTGTCCTACATCATGTGCAAGGCGATGAACCGTTCGTTCATCTCCGTCATCCTGGGCGGTTTCGGATCGACAGGTGCGACTGCGTCAGCCTCGGACGAAACAGGCGAATATCGCGAGATTGACGCTGCGCGTGTCGCCGAGATGTTGACGGATGCGCAGCACGTCATGATCACTCCCGGGTACGGCATGGCAGTGGCTCAGGCACAGTATCCAGTCGCGGACCTGACGAAGCGACTGCGCGAGACGGGTGTGGATGTCCGCTTCGGTATTCACCCTGTTGCAGGTCGCCTGCCCGGTCATATGAACGTGCTGCTGGCTGAAGCCAAGGTTCCCTACGACATCGTGATGGAAATGGATGAGGTCAACGATGATTTCGGTGATGTTGACGTCGTCCTCGTCATCGGCGCGAATGACACGGTGAATCCTGCCGCCGAGCAGCCCGGCTCCCCGATTGCGGGAATGCCGGTG
Source organism: Pauljensenia sp. UMB10120 (assembly GCF_030212035.1). Classification (NCBI taxonomy): domain Bacteria; kingdom Bacillati; phylum Actinomycetota; class Actinomycetes; order Actinomycetales; family Actinomycetaceae; genus Pauljensenia; species Pauljensenia sp. UMB10120. The sequence goes on from NZ_JASODH010000004.1 coordinate 142,262, forward strand.
CTGAAGGTGTGGGACGCACACGATGTCATCGTCTTCAAACGTTCGATGGCGACCGGCTATGCGGGTGTACAGAACCCGTTGTTCTTCAAGGACAACACACACATGCTCTTCGGTGATGCCAAAGCCTCAGTCGAAGCAATCATTTCTGCGTTGAACTAGCTCGTACGTTACACCTCGGCAAGATCGCGGCGCATCTCCACCATGGCACCGGGATCATCCACCACGTCGATTCCCACGTCGACAAGCAAGTCGCGAATGGTCACTGCCAGCGACCGAGGCTGATAGTCCCATTCGTTGCGCGCTTTCGCGCCTGAAACGTGTGGCAGATCCTCAAGGGCACCCAGCGATGCCGATGTGAAAATATCCGAATTGACCCACGATCCGATTTTTTCGCCCACGGGAGCCAGCCAGTCCACCCACCGCAACGGAAATACCGGCACCGCACGCCCCGAATGTCCTGCGAGCGCGGAAGCGATTCGCACCAGTGTCGACATGGATGCTCGAACGCCAGACAACAAGTACTGCTGCGAGGTTTGGCCCTTCTCAAAGGCGTCGATCAGTCCTCCGGCAACATCGCGTACATCCACCCAGTCGAAGCCGCCAGCCACGACCGCAGGTACCCGGCCTCGTGCAGCATCCAAAATGATTTCGTTGACGCGCGACTGTGTCGGGTCGGTCGGCCCAATAATTCCGGTCGGCATACACACCACCGCGTCCAGTCCACGCGCGATCTGTCGACGCACCGCTCGATTTCCTGCCGCCTTTGAGCGGTCATACAGCGGGTGATCTGGCCCGGCAGGCGGCGACTTTTCAATGATGACCCCTTTAGTCGCATTGTCGAGGGCATGCACGGACGAGCAGTGAACCATTCGGATGTGGTGTTTCAGCGCCGACCTGGCCACGACTCCGGGTCCAGCCGAATTCAACCTCCACGCCTGGGGGTCACGTTTCTTCAAGGTGATGGCGGCCGCCAGGTGAATGACACCATCAACGCCGCGCATCGCCTCATCCACCTGGGCGGGTTCCAACACTGATCCGGTGACATACTCTCGCTGCGCACTGCACACACCATCATGAACGAGGGAGCCCCGCGTACCACTGGCAGGTGCCACCTGATCGAAACAACGCACGGCATAACCTCGTGCTTCCAAAGCGGGCACGAGGTTGCTTCCCACATATCCGCTGGAGCCTGTGACTAAAATGCGTGGGTATTCAGTGGCATTCGTGTGCATCGTTATCCCCCTTTTCTCACCTTAGTGCGCGTTGACACCGAGGGGGCGTCCTGGACGGGAAGACGTGTGGGCTGGGTTCAGTTATTCAGAGCGAACTCGACTTCCACCTCGACTGACGCGTTGAGCGGCAATGCGGCTACGCCGACGGCAGAACGTGCGTGAGGCGTTCCGAAGATGTCCTGGAAGAAGTCAGAGGCCCCGTTCAGAACACCAGCCTGGCCGGTGAAGCTTGGGCGGGAAGATACAAAACCGGTGACTTTGACGACGCGTGCCAGGCGGTCGACGTCTCCGGCGACGCTTGCTGCTGCCGCAAGCGCGTTGAGCGCGCAGATGCGGGCTGCCTCGTAAGCATCGTCTGGGTCTGCGCCGTCCTCTCCGACTGCACCAATGCAGGAAAGCTCACCGTTCTCCAATGGCAGCTGGCCTGATGTGCGAATCACTCCGCGGTTTTCAACTGCCGGAACATAGGCCGCAACCGGTGCTGCAACTTCCGGAAGTTCGTATCCTGCCTGCGACAGTCGCGCGCTCACCGATTCCATTGTGATCTCCTTAGTTCGAGCTGTTCAGCTAACTAGGTTTATTTGACCATTTTGGTTCGAGAAAAGCGACGCAGCAGCGCGAGATGTCTCCACCTGAAGCAACCACCTGTCATGTCGCATTAAAAAGGGTGGGCCGCGAACCTTGCGGTCACGACCCACCCCAGTTGAACTAGATCATGCCAACTAGTTCACTATGCGTGTCGTCTCGGAGGAAGACAGGAATCTTGTCCAGAGGGCACTCGACATCGATCGACTGACCGCCTTCGTGCTTGTCACCCGTTGACGCGTCAGTCCAGGAAGCTCCGGCCGGCAGATACACCGATCGGGAGGTTGCAGCGGCTTCCAGAACTGGAGCGACCAGGATGTCTCCGCCTAGCAGGTACTGGTCGGAAATGGACCAGCACTTCTCGTCGAGCGGGAATTCCTGGAAGAGCCCTCTCATCACAGGTTGTCCTTCTTCATGGGCTTCCAACATGACGTCTCGCATGTAGTCGCGGAGCTTTTCGCGCAGATGAATATACTTCTCAAGCACGGCATACACGTCGTCTCCAAAGCTCCAGAGTTCATTCTCAGCACCGCTGGGCAGTCTGTAGGAGCCATCCTTGGCGCTGACCTCTTCAACTGGCCGTCGGTCACCGTGCAGCCTCATCACTGGGCAGAAAGCTCCGAACTGGAACCACCTGATGAGAAGTTCCTTGAATTTCGGATCTGTGATGACACCATCGTGGAAGCCGCCAATGTCGGTGGTCCACCACGGGATCCCTGCGGCACCCATGTGGATTCCCGCAGCAACCTGGCACCGCAGGTCTTTCCATGTTGAGCTAATGTCACCAGACCACACAAGAGCACCGTAACGCTGAGAGCCCGCCCAGGCGCACCTCAAGAGGTTAACAACGTCGTCAGTGCCGGATTCAACCAGTCCGTCGTAGAACGCTTTGGCGTAGTTCTGCGGATAGATATTTCCGACCTTGACGTTGGGGCCAGCGTTGTAGCGGTAGTTATCGAAGTCGTAGGCACCGTATTCAGGCTCAGCCTCATCGAGCCAGAAAATCTTGATGCCGTACTTGCCGTAATTTTCTTTGCACTTCTCCCAGATGAACTTTCTTGCCTCGGGATTGGTCATGTCAATGAAAGCGCTCGGTCCCTGGAACGCCATATGGACATCTAGGCCACGTTCTGCCCGTGCTAGCAGGTTGTTCTTCTTCAGCTCATCCCAGTTCTCGGATGCGTGCGCAACCTGGGTCCACACCGAAACCATGAGCTCAACGCCCATGCTATGGAGTTCATCAACCATTGCCTGAGGATCCGGCCAGAATTCCTCCTCGAAGCGATAATCTCCCATGTGGGGCCAGTGGAAAAAGTCGATCACGATGACGTCCAGGGGCAGTCCACGGCGCTTGTGTTCTCGCGCGACTTCAAGGAGCTGCTCCTGGTTCCAGTAACGGAGCTTGCACTGCCAGAACCCCAGTCCGTGTTCTGGCATCATGGGAGCGAATCCGGTTGCCGCGGCATATGCCTTACTGATTTCCCGCGGGCTGTCTCCAGCCGTGATCCAGTAGTCGAGTTGATCGCAGCGCTCTGCTGACCACTGAGTTACGTTCGATGAGAAGCTTACTTGCCCGATGGCAGGGTTGTGCCACAGGAAGCCGTAGCCCTTGCTGGAAATCACAAAAGGAACGCTCGCCTGGGAGTTGCGATGAGCAAGTTCAAGAGTGCATCCCTTGAGATCACCGATACCCTCTTGGTACTGGCCCATTCCCCACAGATGTTCTTCTTCTGGAGACTCGAACGACATTGTCAGGGAGATATCGCCGCCAAGAACGGGACGCAGATCGCGAGCCTTCAAGTCCAGAGACCCGCCCCGATCCTTTTCACGCAGTAATGGTGTTCCATCCGTTTTCTCAAAACTGATACTGCAATGGAAAGTCTCGTACCCAACTTTTCCATCACACATCGCGGTTTGGCGCAAGATGACGCGTAGCGATCCGACCTCGAGTACAGCTTCATCGCCCTTGAGTTCGACGCTCGATTCCTGATCTTCAGGTTGATCGAGCAGAGCCCAATTCGATTCGATGACATCTGCCATGAGTCGTGAACGCACACGGACTGCGTCCTTTCCCCAAGGCTGAACTGAAAGTGTTGTTCCGTCACCACGCCACCGTAGTCCTAGACCGTCTTTTTCAAACGCCTGCTGCAAGGCTCTTTCCTTTCATTCACTATTCATGAATTACGGCTTTTCACTACGCAGTTTCACGCATGAACAGCCCCTCAGCCAGCCCTGCTTCAGGCTCCTAGTGTTGTGCCATCTGTCCGGGATGGACGATCGACTTCAGCGTGGTCGGCGCGGGCTTGTTGATGATGGGCTGGTCAGCTTCGTCGAGGGCGTAGTGATCAGTGCACAGGCGATCCAGGTCGACCGCTCCACTGGCTACCAGGTGGATGGCTGTGGGCCACGTGTTGTTGTAACGGAAAATCCCGGTCACGTTGATTTCGTGCGCGGTGATGAATCCAACCGGCAGAGACATATCATCGTCACCCATACCAATCAGCACTGCGGTGCCGCCAGACGCCAGACGCATGATGCCGTCCTGCACAGCTGCAGTGACGCCCGTCGCGTCAATGAACGCGTCAAAGTGTTGACCATCTAGTGCCGGGTCACCTGGCTCAACAGCCTGGGTTGCTCCCAGCGACAGTGCCAAATCGCGCCGACCTTCAACAGGATCACTGACGACCACCTCGGCAGCGCCAAATGCCCGCGCAACCTGGATGACGATCGCACCGATCGGACCTGCGCCGGCAACAAAGACGCGGTCCCCCACTTTCACGTGGGCTTTGCGGATTCCGGCAATACCCACGCTCAGGGGTTCCATCAAGGCTGCCGCATCCCACGAAATGGAGTCGGGAACCTCGTAGGCGAAATCGGACTGAATCAGGACATATTCGCAAAAGGCTCCGTCAATGGGCGGCGTCGCGTAGAACTCGATATCGGGGCACAGGTTGTATTCTCCGCGCTTGCAGTATTCGCACACTCGGCAGCACCGTTGCGGCTCGATGGAAACGCGCTGGCCGATGCGGGCTGGATCCACGTCATCGCCCACGGCCACAATCTCTCCGGAGGCTTCGTGCCCCAGGATCATCGGCTCGTTCACCACAAAGTCACCGATGCGGCCCTTGTGGTAGTAGTGCACATCCGAGCCGCACACCCCCACCGACTCCACGCGAATCAGCACCTGGTCCGCATCCGGTGTCGGAACCGGTCGTTCCTCCATCTCAATGAGACCCTGGCGAATCAGGACGCTGGCTTTCATAGTCTGTGGAATCTGCGTCATCACTGTGCCTTTCCTGCGCGTTCCATCACGCGCGCTGCTTGACGGGCGGCGCCCAACGCTACGTATTCTCCCGACTTGGGTACTGTAACTGTTGCGCCGAGGAATTCTTCGGCCAGTTCGAGGACGGCGCGCGATTTCGCTCCGCCGCCGACCATGACCACGTGTTCGAGCTTCACATCCAGTGCGCGCACCGCATCCAGAGCGAACTTCATCAAGTTCAGCAGTCCTTCCACCGTTGCGCGTGCCACGTGAGCGCGATCCGAGTTCTTCAGAGTCATGCCCTTCAGCTCAGCCGTAGCATCAGGCAGGTTCGGGGTGCGCTCGCCCTCGAAATAGGGCACTAAAGTCAATCCCGCGGCATCGTCCACACTCAAGGCAAGATTATCAAACTCGTCGTAACCCGCATCGATCACCGCCATCATTGCGTCGATGATGCGCGAGGCATTGAGCGTGCACGCCAATGGCAGCCAGTTTCCTGTCGCATCGGCAAAGCCGGTCACCAGTCCTGAATGGTCAGCAACCGGGTGATCTGACACGGCGGCAACAACTCCGGATGTGCCCAGTGACAGCAGAGCCTGACCGGGTTTGAGGTCGACACCCAGCGCTGACCCCGCATTGTCTCCACACCCTGGTCCCAGCATGATCTCACCCCAGCCTCGCGACTCATCACCACGTCCGGCCACGTCCCATGGTCCGAGGATTTTCGGCAAGATGATGGATCGTGCGACGTCCTCGTCGATGCGCAACGCGTGGGCAAGGATGTCGCGGCGGTAGGTTGGCGTAGCGCGGTCCATGTAACCGGTACCCGACGCATCGGAGCGGTCCGTGCGCAGATCCTCCAATCGACCGGTTCCCATGATTTTCCACGTCAGCCAGTCGTGCGGCAGGCAAATAGCTGCTATACGGCGCGCGTTTTCAGGCTCGTGGTCTGCCAGCCAGCGCAGCTTCGTCACGGTCAGCGAGGCGACGGGCACTGATCCGGTGGCATCAGCCCACCACGCGGCACCGGCTTCCTCGTCACCCTCGCCGTATTCGGCAATAAGGTCACGAGCAGCGTCGGCTGAACGCGTGTCGTTCCACAGCAGGGCGGGTCGGATGACTTCTCCATCTTTGTCCAGGCACACCATGCCGTGCTGCTGTCCGCCCACGGATAGCGCCACCACGTCCTCCAGGCCACCTGCTGCTTTGACGGCCTCGTTGAACGCGTCCCACCAAGCCTGCGGGTCCACTTCCGTGCCGTCAGGGTGCGTCGCTTTGCCTTCACGCACGACCGTTCCGCGCAGGGCGTCCACGATGACAACTTTGCATGATTGGGTCGACGTATCCACGCCCGCAACGTACGGTCCATACATCGTCATGTTCAGCTCCTTGTTCCATGTTGAATAATTTCACGCTGCTTGGAAGAGGCGTGGCGTGCACGAGAACCCCATTGTGTTTCGTTACTAAACAAAATAGCGGGGTGAACGAGTATAGTCAACCCATAAGGCCACGTCGCGACGCTGACACATAACCAGAATGTGAGAGAACAATGACCCGAGCACATAAGTCCTCATCACGCCTCACCTCCCTGCCGCGCAGTGCCCGCACATCCTCACGTGGCAACGGCGGCGTCAAAGCTCAGTCGTTGCGCGCCATGAATCTCGCCCTCGTCTTTCGCTATATCCTGGCCGATCCCGGAGCAGTCACCCGCGCCTCGGTCGCGGCGACAACTGGCATTACGCGAGCAACAGTCTCCCGCCTGGTGGACGAGCTCATCTCGGCTCACCTGGTCACCGAACTCGACCCGTCAACTGATGCTCGACGAGGCAGGCCAGCGGTGCGCCTGACCCCGCGGGAAGGATATGCGACCGCACTGGGATTGGAAGTCAACGTCTCCTACCTGGCTGCACGCATCGTGGACCTGTCAGGGCAGATCGTGGCAGAAGGCGTGCAGGAAGGCGACTTTTCAGACTCAGATCCGCAGCAGACCATGCGCGCTCTGGGGGAGCTGGCTGATCGGGTAAAAGCACAAGCCGATGCCGCGACAGAAGGCGACACACTGTTTCTTGGAACCGGGTTGGCCGTGCCCGGCATTGTTTCCGCTCAGGCTGTGATCCTCGCTCCCAACCTGGGGTGGCGTGACCTGCCGTTACACACGCTGCTCGCACCGCTGTCCCACCTGGGTGTCGTCACCGTCGCGAACGAGGCCGACCTGGCAGCGTGGGCCGTAGCATGTCCGCAACCTGGTGTCCCATCAGGGCCGCCCTCGTTCGTTTACGTGTCCGGTGAAGTCGGTATTGGCGCAGGCATCATCATTGACCACGCTCTCCTGCCCGGTTCGCACGGATGGGCAGGCGAAATCGGACATATTTCCACCGACCCTGCCGGCCCGACATGCAGATGCGGCGCGACGGGATGCCTGGAAGCCTACATCGGCCAGCGCGCACTGGTAGAGCGCGCAGGTCTGGCCCGTGGCGCGACAAATGTCGATGTTGTCGCTGCTGCTCAAGCGGGCAACGTTGCTGCCCGCGTTGCATTGGACGAGGGGGGCGCTGCTCTGGGGCGCACACTGTCTGCCGTCATCAACATGCTCGACATTCCTTTGGTGGTGTTGGGCGGTTCCGTCGCTGACATTGGCTCTGAACTGCGCGAACGGGCACTGCCTGAATTGCGCACGCGGGTCCTCCACTCTGCCGGCAGCCCCTCTGAAATCCGCATTGCCGAGCACTCTGCTTCACTTGCCACGATCGGCGCTGCACACCGAGTCCTGCAGCACCTCGTCGATGATCCGATGGCGTGGACGGCACGCGTGGAACGGTCGCAGGAAAGTGCCTGACGGCCATAGCGATGAAGTCTTTACGCCGACCGTCGCCTCTGGGTGGACGCAAGCCACACCAGAGTGATCTGGCGTACTTTGCCACCGATGATCCTCTGGCTCTTGACGATGTGCTCCCTGGTCCGCACTGCGGTGGAGCTGAACTGACGCTCCTGATCGTCGGAATCAATCCGGGGTTGTGGACTGCGGCCGTTAATGCACCGTTCGCGCGACCGGGTAACCGCTTTTGGCCCTCTCTCGCTCGAGCGGGCCTGACTGACTATGAGATCGATGCGTCCTGCGGCCTCAGCGCCGAAGATGAGGAACATATTCTGTCACGCGGAATCGGCATCACGAACCTGGTCGGCAGGCCCACTGCACGCGCAGATGAATTGAGTCGCGATGAACTGCGCGAGGGCGCTGCCCACTTGGTGACTCGGGTTGGCGACCTGAATCCACGCGCCGTTGCCATTGCCGGAATTACCGCGTACCGCACGGCGTTCAGGCAGCCTCACGCAAAGCTCGGGCGGCAAGATGTTGACGCGATTGACAACTGGCCGCGCGGCATATCCCTGTGGGTTGTTCCCCAGCCAAGCGGCCTGAACGCACACGAAAATATCGACTCGTTGGCCGACAAGTGGCGTCAGGTGTGGGCAGATGCCACTCGGCCCGAGTGACCGGCGGGCTGGGCCGCTCCGGGACACACTTTCTGCGTGGTAGTCCCGTCATAGCCGCTCATCCCCCAACTGGGTGCTGAGGACCGCTCGCGTCTTACTGCGTGCGTTGGGCGCGCCACCGGTCAAATTCGTCGGCTGTGGCATATGAGTACTGGGTGCCGCGTTTGAGCACCGACATTGCCGCATAGCTGTTGGCGTACTCCAGAGCCTTCGCAATTGCATCGCCGTGGACGATCCGGTGCGCAAAGGCTCCGATAAACGCGTCCCCTGCTCCAGTCGTATCCACCGGATCCACACGGAGTGCGTCAATACGCTGACTGGCAACGTGCAAGCCACCCTCGTTGGCCCGCGTGAACCACCACGCCCCGCGTGACCCGAGCGTGACGATGACGTGTCGGCAGCCGTGTTCAACGAGGGTGCACGCCGCAGCCTCAACACCTTCATCGCTGTCGCACGGCATACCGGTCAGCAACGCCAGTTCACTTTCGTTGGGCATGAGGTAGGTGCAGCGCCGCGCCCAGTCAAAGTTGAAATCAGGGCTGGCGGGAGCGGGATTGAGCAGCACGGGCACACCGACCTGTTCGCCAAGCGCTATCGCCGCATAGACCGTATCCAGACGGATTTCTAACTGGCAGACGATCAGTGCGCACTGTGCAATCTGCTCGCGGCAGGCCTCCACGTCCTCAGGAGTCAGGTCGTTATTGGCGCCTTTGACAATCAGGATGGAGTTGCGCGAGTGTGGATCGACAAAGATCGGCGCCACACCCGACGTGCCGTGCGCACGCTTGACGTGGTCCGTGTCAATGCCGTTATTGCGGTAGTTTTCTACCGTCATGTCGGCAAAAATTTCATCGCCTACGCAGGTCACCATCAGGACACGCGACCCCAGGCGCGCAGCGGCCACCGCCTGATTCGACCCCTTGCCACCGCACCCCAGTTGGAACGAGGGCGCCTCGAGCGTCTCCCCTTCGGTGGGCATGCGATCGATGTAGGTAATGAGGTCGACATTGTTCGACCCGATCACTGCAATATCCATGATGCCTCCTTGTGAGCGGGGACTATCGCATGGCATCCATAATACGAACCGCATCCAGCACGGTCATGTACGGCAACGGGTCAACACCTGATTCGAGGACATAGGTGGTCAGTTGGTCGCGCACCGTTGCCACCAGCTCATCACGTACCCACGGCTTGGCGATGTAATAGTCCAGACTGGCTTCATTCAAGGCGCGGATCGTGTCGCTTTGGTCGGCCTGACCGGTCACCAGGACGCGCCGCGTATTGACCGTGGAGGGCTCATCCATCATGTCGATCAGGAAGTCCACGCCGTTCCGTCCGGGAAGACGGTGGTCAGCCAGGACCAGCGCAAGCTCATCGCCGTCTTCGTCAATGCTGCGGATCGCCTGCCATGCATCGTCAACATCTTCGGCAGTCTCCAGTCGCAGCGTGTCCCAGAACTCGTCACAGTCGCGTTCCAGAGCGTCACGCACTTCCGCTTCATCTTCCAGTATGAGAACAGCTAACGTCATGATCTCTCCTTGTGTTCACTGTGGGTAGGGCCGTCCTCGTAGTCGGCAGCTTTCGGCAGACGTATCGTGACCTGTGTGCGTCCGGGCTGAGATGCCACATTGATGGTGCCGCCTGCATCTGTGATAATCGACCGGCAGATCGACATCCCCATGCCCAGACCGTAACGAACGCGCCCCGATTTGGTGGTGAAATGCGGCTCGAACATTTTTGCCAGCACGTTGGCGGGAATCCCCGGCCCGTTATCCACGATGTCGACCACCACATCCGGCCCTGCTGTGCGCGCACTGACCGTGATACTCGGTGGCTCATCTCCGCGCGCCGGCTGGGCGTAGGCATCGGCTTCGTCCTCGTCTTCGAATGCTTCAGCCGCGTTGACCAACACATTCGTCCACACTTGTTCGAGTTTGGCCGGATGACCCACCACGAGCGGCTCGCCCTCGAAATCACGGAGCACCTCGACGTGGCGTAGGCGGTGCGCCGTCAGACGCAATACGTCCTCGATCCCTTCACGCACGTCAACGATGCGCGCATCGGTACCATCAGGCCGCGCGTAGCCCTTCAGGGAATCGGTCAACTGCACCACGCGCCCCGCGGCCACTGTCAGCGAGCGCAGCGAGGATCCGATCTGCGCGCCGGTCTCCACCATCGTCATATACGAGGGAGGCGCTGACGCCGCGACAAGGGGTCGCGCAGTTGCCACATCGTGTACCCCTGCTCGCACCAGGCGGCGAGCGACCTGACGGCTGACTTTCAGTTCCGACATGAATTCACTGACCAGTCGGCGTTCATCGGCGGTGGAGCGCGGATGTGCGTCGAGCGCGCGGGTCATGGCTTCATGAGCGGCGCGCAGCTCGTCGCTGGGGTCATGGTCGGCGTAGGCACTGTCCATCAGCGTTGTGATGTCGTCACGCAAATGGTCGGCAGCCCGGTCCACCGCGGTGATCGGATTGTTCAGTTCGTGCGCGATGCCGGCGCTGAGTTCACCGAGCATGGCGTAACGGGCTCGCTCCACAAGTTCTGCGCGCGTGTGCCGCAGGTCGTCAACCAGGATGCGGTTTTCGATGTGCAGATATTCTGCGCGCACGAGGCGCCGGGCCAGGGATTGAATGGCGAGGGCAGCCAACGTCGCCGCCATCGGAGGATCTTCAGCGATGACCAGCTGGAGTTGTTCATTGGTCAGGCGCACCACCTTGACCGGCGTGGTGGTCGTCGACGTGAAAAATGCGTTTTCGCCGCGCGCCAGGGACACCAACCCGATCAGGGGTCCCGATGTGGCATGGTGCAGCAGAATGTCGCCCTGGTCGGAATCGCGGTGCAGGGCAACGTGACCGTCGAGTACCAGGTGCACAGCGCGCACGGGCTGACCCTGCGTGGTCAGATCGGTATGAGGGCCAACCTCCAGGATGGGGCGCGGCCCCAGTACTCGTTCAGCCCCGGCCAGGAGGTCATTCAGTACTTCCCGTTCACTGTGGTCAAGGCCAAAGAGCACAGGGCCTCGCACGGCATTGTCGGGAACAGTGCCGGCGATTCGTTCACGTTCAGCCTCGTTCATTTCATAGCGCAACAGCAGCCGCGTGATTGCACCGTAGCTTTGCGCCACCAGCGTCGGAAGGGTCCACGGCACGGAGATGACAGATGCCAGCAGCCCCGAGGCCAGGGCGCGGCTCATGTCGGTGTGCGTGCGGCTGCGCGTCACCACCACCCATTCATTGTGCTGCGTGCACGGGTATGCCTTCAGCGCCTCGAAGGCGCGGTCGAGAGAGCCGACCTCGCTGGTGACAAATCCCAGGACGAGGCGGGTGCGACTGTTCGCCAGGTGTGCGCATTCGGCTTCAATGCCGTCGATGTCGGCGATTGAGCGGACCTCGATATGGCTGAAAGCACCCGTTAAATCCTCAACCAGTGTCGCGGCAATCCCGTCCGACCCGTCGCCTATCACCAGGATGGCGCAGGCATCTGCGCGTCGCGGATGGAGTGCGGATAGGGTGCCCTCGTCAATCACCTACAGCACCCCCAGCACACGCCACGTGAGCGGAGCGACGAAGGCGAGCAGAAGGACGCCACTGATGCCGACGACGATGCCGACTCTGACCATTTCGGGGGTGGGTGTCGTGCCTGTCGAATACGCGATGGCGTTGGGTGGGGTGGAGATCGGCAGGCACATCCCCAGCGAGCATCCCAGAGCCAGGACAACCGCGATCTGGCTCGGGGACGTGCTGACCGTTGCTGCCAGCCCCATCCCCATCGGGATGAGTAAGTTGGCGGACGCGGAGTGGGAGATAACGTTCGAGGTCACCCAGCCCACTGCTGCCAGAGTCAGCAAGAGTAACGCCATCGGGATTGCCTGCCAGGAGATCGAGCCGATGAGCCACTCGTCCAGGCCGGTTGCTCCCACTCCCGCTCCCAGGGCGATACCGCCTGCGACCAGCCACAGTACTGGCCAGTCGAGTTTCTTGACGTCGTCGCCGCCCATGACACCCAGGATCATCAGACCGGCGACAGGGATGAAGCCCACTGTGTTGGAGGAAATGTGGTGGAGCGATTCAGTCATCCACAGGCCGATCGTGATCATGGCGACCACGTAGAACATGATGGCTTTCGGGGTGCGCTCGAAGGTTGCGGATGTGTCGACGTCGAACTTGACGTCGGAGGGGATATATCGCCAGACGATGAACAGCCAGGCGATGACCAGTACAACAAGCATGAGCGGAACTGCGGCCAGCATCCAGTCAATGAATGTGACGTGGATGCCGTGGTTTTGAAGGGCGCCCAGAGCGATGGCATTGGGAGGGGTGCCCACAGGTGTTCCCATGCCACCGACATTGGCGGCCACCGGCACCGACAACGCAAGGCCGGTTCTCGCGCGTCCCTTCGGCAAGGCTGTAATCACCGGCATCATGACAGCGAACATGGTGGCGGTGGTGGCGGTGTTCGACATGAACATGCTCATCAGCGCGGTAATCATCATGACCCCCATGACGGTCATGCGCGCATTACGCAGGAAAGGTTTGAGCATGAGAGCGGAGAGCGCTTTATCAACGTTGTATTTGGCGGCTCCGTCGGCGAGCATAAATCCGCCCATGAACAAAATGATGACGGGGTTGGCCAATGAGCCGAAGATGGCGGTTGCGGCGGGCGCTTCTTCCGAGACGCTGAGCACTGCCTGGTTGGAGATCAGGAGTACTTCCATCAAGATGACGCCAACTGCCGTTGCGGCCAGCGGGATAGCTTCGGTGACCCACAGTGCGATGGCTGCAATGAAAATGCCGAACATGCGTGAGCCGCTCGCATCAAGACCGGGCAGCTGGACGAACAGGAATGTCACAAGGGCAGCGGCCGCGATGATGCGGCCGACGAGTTTGCTGCGGGTCAGGGTTGCGGGGCGCCCTGATTCGGGGCGCGGTGAACGCCTCGGGCGTTGCCTGGCGTGTGCCTGTTTTCGTGTGCCACGCAAACGCTTCGACATCGAAGTTGGCGTGACTGGGTTGGGCTCGGTGTGGGTGTGAGCCGCGTCAGGGTGCGGCGTGTCAGCGTGCGGCATGTCATGGGATGGGGGTCGCGTCATTGTGTCTATACCTCCGTACCTACTTTATGAAGTGGTTCACACACCAGGATCCGACGAAAGTCCCATGTCGTCAGAGACAGACGCCAAGCGCCGGGCAGCGGATGGCCGGCAATGAGTGGGGATGCATAGCTGCGGGTTCTGCTGGACTGAGGCGTGGTGGGGGCTTCGGATGGCGGGCGGTGGGCGATAGGTACGCGGCAGACTTTCCACACGATGAGGCATCGGGGCTCCTGCATGAGGGTTGCGTCGAGCCCCTCAAGCTGGTACCCCGTCAGATCCTCAAACATGAGTCGCGTCGGAACGCGTCCGTGTCGACTGATACCGAGCTGTGACCTGTGTTGCCTTTTTTCTAGCCCAATGTGCGGTAGCGTTGATGTCGCAGTCGTTATGTTCCGCTTTGCGGTGGGCATGAAACTGTGTCGGTCTCAACCGGGATCGAGGTTTTTCCCCTGCGCAGGGGCTTTTGTAGACAGGACAGCGCTTTCATGACCACTGGTGTCGTTAAATGGTTCAACGCGGACAAAGGCTACGGCTTCATCACTCCCGATGACGGATCTGCTGACGTGTTCGCTCACTACTCACAAATCGAGGCGTCAGGCTTCCGCACTCTCAACGAGGGTGAGAAGGTTGACTTTGAGGTCTCGCAGGGCCCGAAGGGTCTGCAGGCCGAGCACATCAAACGCGTCGAGGAGTAAGGCCGACAGGCCTTCATCTCAAACCTCCACGTCAATCCGGGTGATATTCGGGTTGGCTGGAGGTTTTTGTGTATTTTCGGTTGATGCCGAAACGTTGGCATGAACCGAAGCCTGGGCGCTGAATGGACCAAAAAGTGCGACGATGCTCCACCATGGCGACGCGTCTTCAATTCTCGGAGGGCGTGACCACCCCGCTTATTCGAAAGGTTCGGTGAAATCACCATGGCTGATTTCTTCTCCGCACAACGTGTCACAAACCGTGTGACCGTTATTCGCACATTGACTGGTGAACTCCTCTATCTGGTGGAGGGTGCTACGCGCGCTGCTCTCATCGATTCGTCATTGGGAATACGAGGCCTGCGAGCTTTCGTCGAACGTCTGACGAAAAAGCCGATCGTGACCATCTTGACTCATGGCCATGTCGATCATGCAATGGGCGGGCCGGAGTTTGACAACGTTTACATGAATTCTCTGGACGTGCCGGTATACGACGAAATGGCAGCCCTGAAAGTTCGCCGTGAATACATCGACTTGTCTGTCGGTGATGCATCACCGCGAATGAACGACTCTGATTTTGTGCCACCTCACCCCTTGAACTTCGAAGATCTCACCGACGGTCAGATCTTCGACTTGGGCGGAATATGCGTGGAAGCCCTTCACTTCCCCGGGCACACTCCCGGCATGACTGCGATTCTTATCCCAGAAGAAAGAATCCTCATCACCGGCGACGCCTGCAATCAGCGAACTTTTCTGTGGGACCACAATTCAACGTCTGTGGAAGAATACCGCGACCGTGTGCTGAGCATGAAAGAGCGCACTGCAGATTCCTACGACCGGCTTTTCATTTCCCATATGACGATGGATATGCCGTTAAGCCTGTTCGATGAAGCCATCGAGTTGTGTGACCAGGTGCTGAACGAGGATGTTGATGACGTGCCCTTCGAGTTCATGGGCTCCAGCGCTCTGATTGCCAAGCGTTTTGACGAAAGCCAAGCCCGCCTGGATGGAAAATCCTTCAATCTCGTCTACTCCAAAGATCGGATGTGGCGTCAGCAAATCAAGTGACGTTGTCAGTAGTCTGCACGCTTCACGACAGAGGTATCCCTGCACTGCGACGCAGGAACCTTTCCAGTACGTGTACGCCATTTAGCAAGAATCAGTCTCGTCAGCATCAGCTACGCCAAGGAGAATCGATCTACCACTCGCTACCACGTGGTCCAGCGATCCCGCGTTCATTACTGTGATCAACTCAACCAGCATCGGTGCTGATAAAGGGAGATAATGGAAGTGCATTGATCCACGGGGAATCTGCCCCACCGGATTGAACACAATGCCGTGCGGGTGCACGGTGTGTGTCATCGGGTCTCCTGCATGGCCGACGAAGATAAACAGGAGAGACCATGACATCAACTCAATCGTATGCAATTGCACAGCCTGCCCTGACGCTTCAGCTGTCAGCACCGGCTCAGCATCGCATCTTTGTTGTTGCTCTTGTGATCAGCTTGGTCGCCCTCGTTGCCGGAATTGCCGCTGCTTCACCAGTTATCACACTGATTGCCGGACTGTGCACTCTGGCTCTGGGAGTACACGCACTGTTCACGCGTGTTCTTGATACCCAGGACTGACTGATCCCGATCGCGTCCAGCTGACGCGGCTTCACCTAGGCGATACCTTTCGGTATCGCCTTTTGCTTTGCTCGGGTGAGCATGCAGCATTCCAATAAGGGTGCGATGCCAGGTTGCGACCAGGTCCTGCGACCATGTGCCATCCACCGCGATGAGACATAGCGAGGACGGCCATACGCAACACCACATCTAGCAGTGCCGCGCACAGCCGCCCTCGTCAATGAAAAAGATCAGCGCACGGGAAGACCGGCGTCACTCTTCACGCTGGAACGACATCGTCGCCTCATAGGTCTTCTCACTGGGCCAGCGAGACGTGATCGCCTTGGCGCGCGTGTAGAAACGGACACCTTCCGGACCGTGGATGTGGGTATCGCCCAGCAGCGAATCCTTCCACCCACCGAAGGAGTAGTACGCAACAGGTGTC
Source organism: Pauljensenia sp. UMB10120 (assembly GCF_030212035.1). NCBI lineage: Bacteria > Bacillati > Actinomycetota > Actinomycetes > Actinomycetales > Actinomycetaceae > Pauljensenia > Pauljensenia sp. UMB10120. Next base: position 158,672 of record NZ_JASODH010000004.1, read on the forward strand.
GGGATCGGGACGTTCACGCCCACCATGCCGGCCTCAACATCGAGTGTGAAGCGACGTGCGACGCCGCCGTCGTTAGTGAAGATTGCTGAACCGTTGCCGAAGGGGCTGGAGTTCACGATCTTCATCGCTTCCTCGTAGGTGTCGGCATGGACGATTGCCAGGACAGGTCCAAAAACTTCCTCGGTGTACACCGGCGCATCCAGCGGAACATCATCGATAATGGTCGGTCCCACGAAGTGACCACCCTCGTACCCCTCGATGACCAGGTCACGGCCATCGCGCACGATTGTGGCGCCGCGCTTTTCCGCATCGTCGATCAGGCCAACGATGCGTTCCTTTGCCTTGGCGGAGATGACCGGGCCCATTTCGACGCCCTCATCCATGCCGTAGCCAACCTTGATTGCATCGGCGTGCTTCTTGACCATCTCGGCCAGTTTCGGGCCGATTCCACCGACGGCGACAACAACCGGCAGCGCCATGCAGCGTTCGCCGGCCGCACCGAAGGCTGAGGCGGAGATGTGCTGTGCAGCGAAGTCCAGATCTGCGTCGGGCATCACGATCGCGTGGTTGTTGGCGCCGCCCAGTGCCTGGACGCGCTTGCCGTGGGTCACACCGGTGTCCTGCACGATGTGTGCCACCGGGGTTGATCCAACGAATGAGATCGCGTTGATTCCGGGGTGCTTGAGGATTGACTGCACCATGTCGCGGTTGCCGGACACGACGTTGAACACGCCGTCAGGCAGGCCCGCCTCCTTGTAGAGGCGTGCGGTCAGCAGTGCTGCCGACGGAGTCGGCGAGGCGGGCTTCAAGATGAAGGCGTTGCCTGTAGCGATCGCCAGCGGGTGCATCCACATGGGAACCATCGCCGGGAAGTTGAAGGGGCAGATGCCTGCTACTACGCCCACAGGCTGACGGGTGGTGAAGATGTCCACGCCGGTTGATACGTTGACGGAATGCTCACCCTTGAGTGCGACGTTGATGGCGGTGGCAAAGTCGAGGGTTTCGCGTCCACGCTGAATTTCACCGATTGCGTCGGAGTAGTTCTTGCCGTGCTCTTCAACGATCAGCTTGGCCATTTCATCCTGGTGATCCAGGACGAGTTGACGCATCTTGAACATGATCGCGGTGCGCTTGGCGAGTGACGTTGCTGCCCACTCTTTTTGCGCCTCGGTTGCAACCTCAACTGCGTGGTTGAGGTCGTCATCACTTGCCAGGAGCAGCTGGCTGACCACCTCACCGGTGCCTGGATTTTCGACATCGAGAGTCTTGACCGGCGTGCCTTCGTATTCGGCACCACCAATCCAGTGCTTAATTGTATTCACCTGTGACAGCTCCTTCGTCATTGTCATCGTTCGCGACCACTGTCATGGCCACACTTCCCGCGCCCGTGCCACCTCGTATTCCCTTGTTTCGATGAGGACGAGGGTGGCCTGCGCACTCACCACCTAGTATAACCACGCAGTCACACTTTGTCAGTACAAATTATGGGAGGATGTGTGATTGCCGTTCTGCCTCATCACACACTCTTGACTGTGCCATCGCTGCGACGCAGCGGCTCGCGAACTCATTTGGCATACCAAACAGCCCACGAACCATTTAATCAAGTTCATGGGCTGTCTGGTATGCACGTTGGCTCGGTTTGTTGACCTCACCCGGCGTGCCACCGGGGCGATGCCGGATCAGGCCTGCGCGAGCGCGTCGATGATGTAGTTGTTGATGGTGGCCTTGACGCATTCGAGGTGGTCAGAGCGCACCGCCTTCATCAGGTCAGCCTGCGGCACATCGAGGGCATGCTCTTCCAGGCTGGCAAGGGTTGCCGACCCGTCCTCAACTGTCGCACCGATTCCAGAATCGAATGACTCGTATCGGGTGGAGACCAGTTCTTCAATGAATCGATCCTCGTGCATCTTGGCGGCGACCAGCAGGCCTGCGGCATACGTATCCATGCCGACGATGTGGCCCAGGTACAGGTCTTCGGCGGTGAACGAGGTACGTCGCGGCTTGGCATCAAAGTTCAGTCCACCGCGCGGCCCGATCTGCCCCTCGTCGACGATTTCCCACATCACTGCAGTGGTTTCGTACAGGTCAGATGGGAATTCATCGATGTCCCAGCCAATGAGCTTGTCACCTTGGTTGGCATCGAGTGAGCCGAGCATTCCGGCGGCACGCGCCACGCGGATCTCGTGCTGGTAGGTGTGTCCGGCCAGGTTCGCGTGGTTACCTTCCAGATTGAGCTTGAAGTGATCGGCCAGGTCGTAGGTCTGCAGGAATGCGATCGACGTGGCAGCATCGAAGTCGTACTGGTGCGTCGTCGGTTCCTTGGGCTTGGGTTCGATGAGGAACTGTGCGTCCAGGCCGATCTCCTTGGCGTAGTCCACGCACATGTGGAAGAAGCGGGCGATGTGATCCTGTTCGCGCTTGAGATCGGTGTTCCACAGATTCTCGTATCCTTCGCGCCCGCCCCAGAAGACGTAATTTTCCGCGCCCAGTCGCTTCGCGATTTCCAGAGAGTGCTTGAGCTGGCCGGCTGAGTACGCATAGATGTCCGCGAACGGCGAGGTGGCAGCGCCGGACAGGAACCGCGGGTTAGTGAACAGGCTCGAGGTATTCCACAACAGTTTCATGCCGGTGTCGCGCTGGAGCTGTTCGATCCGGTCGACGACCCTATCCAGGTTTTTGTTGCTCTCACGCAGGGTGTCACCCTCGGGAGCAAGGTCGCGATCGTGGAAGCAGAAGTACTGCACACCGAGCTTGGTGTAGAAGTCGAATGCGTAGTCCACTTTTGCCAGTGCCAGTTCCATCGGATCGGTATAGCGGTCGAAGGGACGCTGAGCGGTTCCATCTCCGAACGGGTCAACCAAGCGCTGGTTGAATGTGTGCCAGTATGCCACGCCAAAACGAAGCCATTCTGCCATTGTCTTTCCGGCAACGACGCGGTCTGGCTGGTAGTACCTGAATCCCATGCCCGCTTTTGGATCGTCCGTCCCAACGAAGGGGATAGGACCGTTTGACCACAATTCACTCATAGTAAAGACACCTCCATGTGCACGTACGCAGCTCTGTCGCCACATCACTTCAATTTGTTAATCACTAAAACAATATAGAGCATGAAGGCCTCTGTCAAGACGGACACCATCGGCCTTCCACGCTCCGCACCGACCAACCTCGCATGTCATAACAAAAAATCGTTTGTCCTCAGGTGATACGATTCGCTCAATGACATGAACCAATCATGAGACGATCTGAAGGAACCCACAATGGCCAGTGACCAAGGAAATCTCGACGAACCCTTTGAGCTGTCAATCGATCTGGACCGTACCAGTTCAACGCCCCTGTACACCCAGATCGCCGAACCTCTCGAACATCTCATCTCCACCGGCACCCTCCTACCCGGCAGACTGATCGAAGATGAAATCTCCATGGCATGCCGCCTGTCCGTTTCCCGCCCCACCGCGCGCCGCGCACTCCAGGAACTCGTCTCCCGTGGCCTGGTGACCCGCCGGCGTGGCGTCGGCACACGCGTCACCCCCAAACACGTCCGCCGCCCCCTCGCCCTGACCTCCCTCAACGACGACCTGACAAAAGCCGGCTTCACCCCACGCACCGAAGTGCTGCGCTATGAAGTTCTTCTAACCGACGAGGATGACGCCGCCAAACTCGGATGCACCGTCGACGAGGAAATTGTTCGCGTCACCCGCCGCCGCTGGATCGACAACAAGCCACTGGCGATCATGACGAATCTGCTGCCGGCTCGCTACGCCCCCTCATTCACAGATCTGGCGCACCAGGGCTTGTATTCATGCATCCGCGAGCGCGGCATCGAGCTGCTGTCCGCCACCCAGTCTGTCGGTGCCCGAAACGCCAGCGAGGTCGAAGCGGATCTGTTACACATAGGAACTGGAAGCTCGCTTTTGACAATGGAGCGCACGGCATATGACGGTGCGGGCGCAGCAGTTGAATACGGCCTTCATTACTACGATGCCCAGCGCTACTCCTTCAAGTTCACACTCTCATCGGAATAAACAGGCGTCGAAGAGCCCGGCCCGCTCGACGCTGCACGTGAAAGGAGCAGGGCCGTGCGCGATAATCCGTGGCGCCGTCTTGTGACATATCTACTCTCGACATTCGCGATCACATGGATCTGTTGGGGCGCGACAGCACTCTTGGTCCACTTCACATCACTTCGCGCCACCGACATTCCCGCTATGGCGTTGTTTGTTCTGGGTGGATTCGGCCCGACCATCGCCGCTTGCGTGTGCCTGCCGGGTGGTTTTTCGTGGAAAAATCTCGCGCATTTTCTGACCCGTCGTGCCCCGCACGCTGCGCTTTATTTTCTCCTGTGCGCTTTGCTTGAGGTCGCCGCATTCTGGCTGTCATCACACGGATGGAGTGCACCCGCCGACTCGGCAGGCACCTCATTGATCGCCATCGTGTCCATCTTCTTGGTCGTGACGCTGGTGGCCGGCGGCAATGAAGAGTGGGGCTGGCGTGGAATCATGCAGCCTCTGCTCGCGCGCCGCTTTCACAATTTCATAGCGCCAGACCTAGTAGCGGCCCTCGTTGTAGGGGCGGTATGGGCATGCTGGCATATCCCCCTGTGGTGGATCGACGGCAACCCGCATCAGGGATCCTCATTTGCGGCATTCGCACTGACCTCTTTCGCGCTCAGTGCGTGGTTGGGACTGTTGGTCGCCTTCACCAGATCAGTCCTGTGGTGCATGGTGTTCCACGGGATGGCCAATACGCTCATGACTGTGTTCCCACCGGCTGACGACGTGCGCCATCACCTGGTCATTGCCGTCTGGTTCCTGCTTGCTATTCCCGCGTATTACGTGTTCCATCGGGTGGCCCGTACCCCTTAGTTTCCTCCGGCCAGCATTGTGGTTCGAGGGCGAGCGCCCCGCATGCGCATATGCATACGCACTTCCTCAACGTCAATCATCGTCGTGTCGGTGTGACTACGGGCGGCAATATGGCGCGCATTCGTGCATTGAACATGGCGACGATCAGTCTGGTCGAATGACCGCAGCGTCGGGGTCATAGGTGTGGTGCCACGAAAAGTGTCGCGGAGTGTGCTCATCAGGTTTCACTCTCCTTCCTTGCCTTCTACCGTGCAACACTTCTACCGTGCAACACTCAGCGCCGCTTGGCTACCCTCCAAACCGAAGGCAAGGGGAGATTCAGGGTAAACCCTGATGAAGTGAAGGGGTTATGCGCCCGGTTCTTCACGTCCCGTGAAGTTCGCAAAACGTGCCATATGACCCTGGAAGAGTGCGCGAATCGTCGCAGTTTCACCGTTACGGTGCTTGGCGACGATGATGTCGGCTTCACCGGGGCGTTCCTCGGAGTTGTAGTACTCCGGGCGGTGCAGCAACATGATGACGTCGGCGTCCTGCTCCAACGACCCGGATTCACGCAGGTCAGCCATCATCGGTTTCTTATCTGTTCGCTGCTCGGGCCCACGGTTCAGCTGTGCGACAGCCACGACCGGAACTTCAATATCTTTGGCGAGCAGCTTCAGCTGGCGCGACAGCGTGGACACTTCCTGCTGACGCGATTCCATCTCGCGTCCAGCTGTCATCAACTGCAGGTAGTCCACCACAACGAGGCCCAGGTTGTGCTGCTGTTTCAGTCTGCGGCACTTGGCCAGAATCTCCGTCATCGCCATGTTGGGCGAGTCGTCAATAAAGAGCGGAGCTTCGGACACTTTCGCCGTGGTGGCAGACACGCGCCTCCAGTCTTCACTGGTCATCTCACCTGCGCGCATCTTCTGCAAGAAGACGCCGGATTCTGCCGACAGCAGGCGCATGGCAATTTCGGAGCGCGACATTTCCAGTGAGAAGATCACCGATGTGACACCGTGGCGGATCGATGCCGAGCGGCAAAAGTCCAGTGCAAGTGTCGATTTACCCATTGCCGGTCGGGCGGCGACAATAATCATCTGACCGGGGTGGAGACCCTGGGTGAGTCGGTCCAGATCAGCGAACCCGGTGGGCACGCCCTTGAGCTTGTCCTTGTTGCGTTCAATTTCCTCAAGTTCGTCGAGGATGGACTCTGACACGTCCGACATCGACAGGTAATCAGTGCTCGCCTGACGTTCTGAAACAGCGTAGATTTCCGCCTGCGCCTGGTTGACGATTTCATCGACGTCGCCCCCGGCATCAGCGTAGCCGAGCTGCACAATGCGTGTACCGGCACTGACGAGGCGTCGCAGCAACGATCGCTCGCGCACGATTCGCGCATAATATCCTGCGTTCGCCGCTGTGGGGACGGCTGCAATCAGGGTGTGCAGATATGTGGCGCCTCCGACGCGCTGCAGCTCGCCGCGACGCTGTAATTCGCCGGCCACCGTGACGGCATCGGCCGGTTCGCCTCGGCCGGAAAGATCCACGATGACGTTGTGGATAGTTTCGTGAGCAGGCTTGTAATAGTCCGAGCCGCGAATCTCTTCCGTGACGTCGTTGATGGCTTCTTTCGACAGCATCATCGAGCCCAGCACAGAAATCTCCGCATCCAGATCCTGCGGTGGAACCCGGTCAAAATCTGAATCTGACGCCATCGGCCTGCCAATCCTTCCATTGCCTGCGCCCGCTCGTGCGCGCATACGCGAGGTTATCCTCTTTTTCCGCCTCACGCGAAGCTCTCAAGGATCACTTGATGTGGATAACGTGTGGATAGACTGTGGACAACTCGGCAGGTCGTCCACAGTACATGTGGATAAAGTTGGGACGGGGATCTGATCCCCACCACCATGCAAATCGCTCAAGAGGCGTTTTCATGCGGAACATCACCACCAGGTTGTCCACAGATCTATGCACAATGTGTGGACAACAAATAGGAGCGTAATCAGTGGATGAACAGAAGATGAATTCTTGCGACCCTCAAGATGAACATAAAGGTACGGTTTCATCCACGTCACACTCCTCTCACAGCGCCCCCACCACCCCCTCAGGGTCACTGACCCGTCAGATTCTGTCCCTCGCAATCCCGGCACTGGGAGCACTCGTCGCACAACCCATCTTCACCCTCATCGACACCGCGATGGTGGGCCACCTTGGCACTGAAGAGCTGGCCGGCCTGGCCACCGCCACCACCATCGTCCAAACCATCGTCGGACTGTTCGTCTTTCTGGCCTATTCCACAACCGCGCTCGCTGCACAGGCACTCGGGGCCGGTGACAGCGTGCGCGCCATTCGCTCCGGTATTGAAGCAATGTGGCTGGCAGCCGGATGCGGCATTGTCACCGCAAGCGGCTTGATCCTGGGCGGTCGGGCGCTCGTGGAAACCCTGGGCAATTCACCTGACGTCATGCCGCACGCGCTCGCCTACCTGCACACGGCCTCTCCCGGCCTGGTCGGAATGTTCGTTGTCCTGGCGGCCACAGGCACACTGCGCGGCCTGCTCGATACGACCACGCCGCTGTATGTTGCCGCCGGAGGTGCAGCACTCAACGTCGCCCTCAACGCGCTGTTCATCTACGGGCTGGACATGGGAATCGCCGGGTCGGGACTGGGAACCGCGCTGGCTCAGACACTGATGGCTGTCGTCCTTGTCGCCGTCATCTTGTCCAAAGCGCGAGGCCGGCACGTGTCCTTGCGGCCATCAGGAGCGGGAATCTGGAATGCGGCTCTGGACGGCGCTCCCCTGTTCGTGCGCACCGTCGCCATGAGGATCGCCACCATCGCCACCCTCATGGTTGCCACCTCCATTTCCGTCACCGCCTTGGCGGCACACCAGGTGGTCAACGCCGTGTGGATGTTCACCGCGCTGGCACTGGATGCGCTGGCCATCGCCGCGCAGGCATTGGTGGGCTTCGATCTGGGTGCCGGACGCCGCGAGCACCTGCGCACCCTGCTGCGCAAACTCACCGTGTGGGGCGCAGCTGTCGGCCTGATTCTCGCGGTACTCATCGCTGCTTCCAGCCCGTTTTTGCCTCACTTCTTCGGCTCTGACCCATCGATGCACCGCATTGCGACATGGGCGCTGATTGCCAGCGCCTGCGCCATGCCGTTGGGAGGGGTCGTGTTTTTGCTTGACGGCGTCCTGATCGGCGCGGGGCACGGCAAGACCTTGGCCTTTGGCGGTGTCTTCATGATGGTGGTCTACCTTCCGTGTCTGTGGGCACTGGAGCGATGGATGGCTGCCCAACGCATTGATGACGCACTGAGCCCAGCGGATCAAGGTATAGCAATGGTGGCGCTGTGGCTGATCTTCGGTTTCGTGTTCCTGGGGGTGCGCGGCCTCGTGAACGCGTGGCGCACCTGGTGGTCACCGCGCCGTGCTATTGCCGACCTGCACTGAACATGAGCCTCCTTGCCGGCCGTCGGATGTGGCGAACTCGACCGCACAGATTCACTCCGCGGGGTAGCTAAGAGAGCCTCGAAGCGACTAAAATAGACACTCGGACCGTGTTCTGCATAAGGGACACTGTCCACGCATTACCCTCCTGTCACGGAAAGTCCGTGACCGCTAAGACCATAGGAGGTGGGTACACACGTGCGTACATATGAACTGATGGTGATCCTCGATCCAACGATCGACGAGCGCACCGTCGTCCCCATGATGGAAAAGTTCCTGGCCCCTGTGAAAGCCAGCGACGGCTCCGTCGAAAAGGTGGACGTCTGGGGCAAGCGTCGTCTTGCCTACGACATTTTGAAGCAATCTGAAGGCATCTATGTTGTCATTAACATGACAGCAACGCCTGAGGCTGCACAGGAAGCAACACGTCTGATGGGCTTGAATGAGTCCATCCTGCGTCACAAACTGATGCGCCCTGACGCACGCTGAATTAAGAGCGTTTGACCACCCACCAAAGGAGTTGACATGGCTGGAGAACCTGTCGTCACAATCGTCGGAAACCTGACCAGAGATCCCGAATTGCGTTTCACGTCATCGGGAGTAGCCGTTGCCGACTTCTCGGTGGCAATGACCCCACGCTCGTTCGACCGCAGTGCGAACGAATGGCGCGACGGAGACACGCAGTTCTACCGTTGCTCCGTCTGGCGCGACGCGGCTGAGAACGTGGCCGAAACCCTGCGCAAAGGCATGCGCGTCATCGTCCAGGGTCGCCTGACTTTGCGGTCCTATGAAACGCGCGATGGCCAGCAGCGCAGTGAATTGTCCCTGCAGGTTGATGAGGTCGGCCCATCCTTGCGTTACGCAAAGGCTGAAGTGACCCGCATTCCTCGAGGCGATTCCGGCCAGGGCGGATACTCCCAGGGTGGATACCAGAGCCAGTCAGGCGCTGGCGCGCAAGGTGGTTCCGGCAGCTACCAGGGTGGATATGGTCAGCAACAAGGCAGCTACAATGCGCCCGCCGGAGGGTCCACTTCCGATCCGTGGCGCACCGAGGGAGCGTCCTCTTTCGGTGAAGAGCCGCCTTTCTAAATTCAATTGACGAGGGCGACGCTGATCTGACGCAACGCGCTTTCGCAATGCATTCTTATCGCTTCATTTTTCGTATGGGGTAATCACAGCGATTACCTGGATCCAAGGAGAACACTATGGCGAAGCCTCAACTTCGCAATAAGCCCATTAAGAAGAAGGCCAACCCGCTGAAGTCGGCCAAGATCGAATCCATTGACTACAAGGACACCGCTTTGCTGCGTAAGTTCATCTCGGACCGCGGCAAGATCCGTGCCCGCCGTGTCACTGGCGTATCCGTACAGGAACAGCGCCGCATCGCCAAGGCCGTCAAGAACGCCCGCGAGATGGCTCTGCTGCCGTACTCTTCGTCCGGTCGCTGAGATTCATAGGGAGGCTTTTTCTGATGGCAACAACGAAACTCATTTTGACCCACGATGTCGACAAGCTCGGTTCAGCCGGTGACGTTGTCGAGGTGAGAAGCGGTTACGCTCGCAACTACCTGGTTCCTCGCGGCCTTGCCACTGCATGGTCCAAGGGTGCTCAGCGCCAGATTGACGACATGGCTCGTGCTCGCCGCAAGCGCGAAATCGCGTCCGTCGACGATGCCCGCGTCGTGCGCGATCAGCTCCAGGAAGTCAAGTTCGTGACTGTTTCCGGCAAGACCGGTTCCAACGATCGACTCTTTGGCGCCGTTTCAAGTGCCGACATCGCTCAGGCCGTTCAGGATCAGATCGGCCAGACGATTGATCGCCGCAAGATCGTCATCCCTGCTCCGATCAAGACGCTGGGAGACTACACCGTCAAGGTCAACCTGCACTCTGAGGTGTCTGCAAACCTGCATGTCCGCGTCATCGCTGAGTGACAGTGACACACCACCGAGTGTGATCCCGGCGTACCGATGAGTACTCCGTTTCTGTAAGGAGGCTCCGGGACGCCGGGCACATTCATACCGGGCCGCACCCGCGCAGTGGATTTTTTCCACACTGTGGGTGCGGCTCGATTTTCATGCAGTCGGATAGCCAACCGGCTAGGCCCACGTGCCCACCAGCGCCAGACGTCTAGGAGGATTGAGAGCCGCCCGTATCGTGGTCGTCATCGTGACCCTGACCAGGCTGGCTGGGCTGAGTCGGTTCAGCTGGTTCGGGTTGTGTGGGCTGAGTCGGTTCAGCTGGTTCGGGTTGTGTGGGCTGAGTCGGCTGGGTGGGCTGGACCGACTGAGGTTGTGTCGGCGTTGGTGGAGTGTTCTGTTGAACTGGGTTCGGTTCGGTGTACCACGAGTAGTCACCGTTAGGCAGGTCAGCAGTTGCAGCCTCCATGAATTTCACCCACACGTCAGCTGGCCAGTCGCCTCCGTGGAACTGATACAGGCCGCCGATGTTATCCAGCGAAACCGGGTTGCCGGCCTCGTCGGACTGATACATCGAGACACTGGCGACAAGGCCCGGAACCATTCCAACAAACTGTGCGGACTTCTGATCATCAGACGTACCGGACTTACCGGCCGCTTCACGTCCCAGAACTGCCGCCTTCTCACCGGTGCCACCCGGCTCCATCACTGCCTTGAGCGCCGGCATAATCGCGCTGACCGTCTCTGCATCAAAGACCTTTTCCGACTCAAGCTGCGCGCTGTAGACCTTGTTGCCAACAGAGTCACGCACCTCTCGCAGGATATGCGGGTTCATCCGTGTCCCGCCGTTGGCGATAGTGGCATACGCATGGGTGAGGTCAATGTTGTGCGTTGATGCCACACCCAACGTGTTGAGCAGCGTCGCATCGAGCCCGTTCGTGTCTTCAGGGATTCCCAGCTTCACGGCTGTGTCCACTGTCGCCTGCGGACCGACTTTCTCATTCAACGTCACAAAAGCCGTGTTGATTGAATAGGACGTTGCCTTAATCAACGACACATTACCCCACGAGGTGTTCCCCACGTTCGACACTGGTTCAGCCAGGCCGTCAAATGAGCGCGGTGAACTGCCATCAACCTGATCGTAGACACTGCCGCCCTGATCGGCATACGCCAGCAAGGTAAACGGCTTGAAGGTTGAACCGGCCTGTGCAATGTCATCAGTGACCGCATTACGTTGAACTTTTTGATAGTCACTGCCCGCAAACTCAGCGACGATCTCCCCCGTTGCAGGGTCAATGGCAGACAGCGCCACGTGCATGGAATCAGGGTTCCATCCCTCGACCTCGTTCATCATCTGGGCCGCATTGATTGCGGCTTCCTGACGAGCCTTGTCGATAGTGGTGATGATCGACAGGCCACCCGAATCGATCTGCTCATCAGTGAACGCACCTGTCTCGGCCAGCTCGCGACGCACCTGCTGCAGGAGGTAGCCGGTCGTCCCGGTCATTGACGAGGTCGTCTCCTGGAAATCAATGGTCTGCGGGAATTGCTGCTGATTTGCTTCCGCCTGGTCGATCCACCCGTCCTGCACCATCAGTGAGATGACTCGTTCCCACCGTGAGTGCGCCATATCAGGATCTTCTGCAGGATCCCACGCCGATGGTGCCGGGATGATCCCTGCCAGCAGCGCGGATTCTGACAGGGTCAGTTCTGATGCCGGATGTCCGAAAAAGACTTTCGAGGCTTCTTCGATGCCGTAGGCTCCCCGGCCGAAATAGATAGTATTGAGGTAGTTGCCCAGCACTTCGTCCTTGGTTTGCTCACGGTTGATCTTCACCGCCAGGACCGCTTCCTTGACCTTGCCTTTCAGCGAAGTAGTCTCACCCATGTAGTAGCGCTCCACGTACTGCTGGGTGAGCGTGGAGCCACCTTGTCGCGGCAGTCCTCTCAGATTATTGACGAGGGCACGCGCAATGCCTTTCAGATCTATTCCGGAGTTGGAATAGAAAGTGCGGTCTTCGGAGGCAACAACGGCCTGCCCCACATAGTCCGGCAATGTGGACGTGTCGATGATGGAGCGATTGATCTCAGAGAACTTCCCCATCTCGGAGGTGCCGTCCGCGTAATACACGGTGCTGGTCTGAGCCAAGGCCACCTGGTCGGCCTTGGGAATATCCAACGTGGCGTACAGGAACAGGAAGGATGCCAGTCCGGCAATAATGACGCCGAGGACGCTGAACACGAAGGCAAGGCCGATGCGTTTACCCCATGACCGCCTTTTGCGCCCATTCGCTGTGCGTCCACTGGTCTTGCGTGAGTTCGACCGGCTGGTTTCGCCTTTCCGCCCACCGGCATTGCCTGCCGCAGCGGAGCCAGCCTGCCTGGAAGTCCCGGGCGACGAGTTGGAAGCGGATGACCGATGGGTTCCTTCATGTCGCGCTGCGCGCTTGGGGAATGCCGGATCGGGACGCATCGCCCCTCGCGATGTGCCGTGCGATGAGCGGGACGAGTGACGCCCGTTCTTGGCCTCATCCGGATTCATCCTGCCGTTTTTCGACACGCGTTCACCTTTCGTTACAGGCACCGTCTCTATGAGCCTTGCCCTTCAGCGTAAGCATGTCGACGGTGATCGCGCCATGAACCGCGCCACTATTCCCCTCGTTTCACATGGAAATCCCAGCTTTTCCATGAAGGGAATCACACCTGGGTATGGTCCGAGCCTAGTCCCACTGTTCTTCAGGCTTGCCCTCGTCAGCCCACCGCGTGTGGAATGTTCCCTCGCGATCGACGCGCCGGTAGGTGTGCGCGCCGAAGAAATCACGCTGACCCTGAATCAGTGCTGCCGGCAGTCGGTCGGCACGCACCGTGTCGAAGTAGGCCAGGCACGACGAGAACACGGGGGTAGGAATGCCGTGCGTCGCTGCCAATGCCACAATCTTGCGCAGTGACGGGATGCATTCCTCGATCCGGGAGGCGAAGGGTTCGGCTGCCATGAGCAGAGGCAGATCGGGATCCTCGTCGTACGCCTGCCCAATGTCGGACAGGAACGTGGCACGAATGATGCATCCTGCGCGCCAGATCCGCGCCACAGAACCCTTGTCAATCGTCCAGTTGTAGGCGTGTGCCCCCTGAGCGATCTCATCGAATCCCTGTGAGTAGGCGATGATCTTGGAGGCGAACAGGGCGCGTCGTACGTCCTCAACAAAGGAGTCATGATCGGCCTGTTCCACCTTCAGTTCCTGGGCGTGGCCCTCCATGTGTTGTGCGGCTTCACGCTGCGTGGTCTGCGAGGATGCGCCGCGCGCAAAGGTTGCTTCAGCAATGGCGGTGACGGGAACTGCCAGGTCCAGCGCTGTTTGCACGGTCCACTTGCCGGTGCCTTTCTGCGATGCCTGGTCCACGATCATATCCACCAGCGGCTCACCTGTGCTTGCATCCTTGTGGCGCAGCACCTGCGCCGTGATCTCGATGAGGTACGAATTCAGCTCGCCCGCATTCCATTCGTCGAAAATGTCCGCCAGTTCGGACGGTGTAGCACCCATGCCGCGGCGCAGCACGTCGTAGGCCTCCGCGATGACCTGCATATCTGCGTATTCGATGCCGTTGTGTACCATCTTGACGAAGTGACCCGCGCCGTCAGCACCCACGTGCGTACAGCACGGCTCGCCGTCCACATGGGCGGAAATCGTTTCAAACATCGGGCCAAGGCGCTTGTAGGACTCTTCGGTTCCACCCGGCATGATGGACGGCCCCCACAGAGCACCTTCCTCACCGCCTGAAACGCCAGCACCGACAAAGTGCATCCCACGCTCACGCACCCACTTTTCACGGCGAATCGTGTCAGTGAACAGGGAGTTTCCACAGTCCACGATAATGTCACCCTCGTCCATGTGGTCCGCAAGCTGTTCGATGACCCAGTCAGTGGCCTCACCTGCCTGCACCATAATGATGGCCACGCGCGGCTTTTCGAGCGATTTCACGAAGTCTTCGGTGGTTTCCGAGGGAATGAAGATGCCCTCGGATCCGTCGCCATGTTGGTCCATGAGGCGCAGCGTGCGACCGGGTGAACGATTCGTCACCGCAGTGCGATACCCGTTGCGTGCGAGGTTACGCGCAAGATTCGACCCCATCACGCCCATTCCATACACGCCAATATCAGCACTTGCCGTTTCAGGTGAAGTAATCGTCATCGTGAGCTTCTTTCATCCTTTGTCGTGGCGCGAGGGCGTCCGATCCACGCTATGACGCCCTTCACATTGAGTGTACAGTCCGGCCACTGTTTTACGGTGCGAACGCCGTGCCTTGGGCGGCCGGCGGGTGTTTCAGTCCCTGGCACCCTGCTCGGTCCACCAGCGCAGTAGTTCCTCACGTGCCGCGTCCTGACCCATCGGGCCGTTCTCCATGCGCAGGTCCAGCAGGTGCTGGCGTGCTCGACCCACATCGCGGCCAGGTGGAATGTTGAGGATTTCCATGATCTGACTGCCATCCAGATCCGGCCGGATCGCATCGAGTTCTTCCTGTTCACGTAGTTGAGCGATGCGTGCTTCCAGATCGTCATAAGCGGCCGACAAGTGCATCGCTTTCCGGCGGTTGCGCGTCGTGCAGTCAGCTCGAGTGAGGCGGTGCAGGCGCTCCAACTGGTCACCAGCATCAGCAACGTAGCGGCGCACAGCCGAATCAGTCCAGGCCTGTTCGCCATAACCGTGGAAACGCAGATGCAGCGCCACCAGATGCGTCACCGCATCAACTGTGTGTCTGTCAAAGGTCAAGGCCTTGAGGCGTTTGCGCGTCAGTTTCGCGCCGACAATCTCGTGATGGTGGAACGACACGGTGCCGTCTTTTTCAAAGCGCCGCGTGGCAGGCTTGCCCACATCGTGCATGATCGCGGCCAGCCGCAAAATCAGGTCCGGTGCCGGCACAGCGCCATCGAGCCCGGTTTCCAGGTCCATCGCCTGATCGAGCACGGTCAGCGTGTGCTCGTACACGTCCTTGTGGCGACGGTGTTCGTCGCGCGTATCGACCAGTGCGTCCAGCTCCGGAATGACAACAGCTGCCACGCCGGTGTGCACCATGAGTTCGATGCCGCGCCGCGGGTACGGGCTGACCATCAGGCGTTCAAATTCGGCCCGGATCCGTTCGTTGGACACAATCGACAGCCGTGAGGCCATCGACTCCATCGCATCCATCACATCCATGTCGACGTCGATGCCCAGTTGGGCGGCAAAACGCGCCGCACGCATGATGCGCAGCGGGTCGTCGTCGAATGATTGTTGAGCGGTGACAGGTGTGCGCAGGCGTCCGTCGGCCAGATCGTCAAGACCGTGGTGAGGGTCCACAAGTGCCATCGTCGGCAGCCGCATCGCCATGGCGTTGACAGTGAAGTCTCTGCGCGTCAGGTCTCCCTCGAGCGTGTCTCCGAATGTGACGTCAGGCTTGCGTGAGCCGATGTCATACTCGTCGCACCTGTATGTGGTGATTTCCACAACGATGTGATCTTTGCGTGCTCCGATCGTGCCGAACTTCTTGCCGATGTCCCACACGGCGTCGGCCCACTTGCTGAGCAGCTCCTCGGTTTCGTCGGGGCGTGCCGATGTTGCGAAGTCGAAGTCATGCGGCGTCACGCCGAGGAACGCGTCGCGCACAGGTCCGCCCACCAGCGCAATTTCCTGGCCAGCGTCGTCAAAAAGGTGCGCCATTTCCAGTACTTGCGCAGGTAGATGGCTGAATGTGCGTTGAGCGTTGACCAGCAAAGCTGGCACGTCCTGAGATCCGACACCCTCGAGTGCGCGTGTCTTCACACCGTGTCCTTTCAGTTGCTGGCGGTCAGCGTGGGAACCGTGCTTGTGCGTATCCATTACGTACTAGAGTGCCACGTTTTCAGGCCTCGAAAAACCTCAGGAGCCGCGACGCAGGAATGTCACGTCACCCGCCATCGCTCCAAGACTAATAGAGTGGAACTATGTCAGCCCGTCGTTATGAGCGCCGTGTGGGGACACCTCGTCCCCCACGCCACCATGCCTCGATACGGGCGTATCACTCTGCCAGTTCCCGCCTGCCGATTGTGGGAGAAACATCGGCGGGCGGCCTCGTTATCGATGTTGTCAACGGTACCCCTTACGCAGCGATCATTGCGCGACGTAACCGGGCCGGCCGCATCGAATGGTGCCTGCCGAAAGGCCACCTGGAGGGACGCGAAACCGCTCAGGAAGCCGCATTGCGCGAAGTTGCGGAAGAGACGGGGATTACCGGACGGATCATTCGTCACCTCGCGTCGATCGACTACTGGTTTTCCTCTCCTGATCGGCGTGTTCACAAGGTGGTGCACCACTTCCTCATGGGCTACGTGTCGGGATCGATCACCGTGGAAATGGACCCTGATCACGAAGCTGAAGACGCGTCGTGGGTATCCTTGCAGCAGCTGATGCGCCAACTCGCCTATCCGAACGAGCGTCGTATCGTCAGAATCGCATTGGATCTTTTGTACCGGGACGTGTGATGAAGAGCCGCGCACGCGTTTTCTCCACGGTCGTCACTGCCATTGTGACTGCCGCGTGCCTGTGCGCGCCCGCGGGTGCCTCGAGCATGCCACTAACTGACACCAGTGCGCGTGTTGCTTCTTTTACTTCCACGTCCGAGGGTGACCCGTCCGGTATTCACACCACGCGCCCCAGCGTGCTCGGTGAAGCCGATGAGGGCGGCAATCTGCAGGTGTCGATCACGTCGATCACACCCACTGTCCTTGATGACACGTCAACGCTCACCGTGTCGGGCACATTGACGAACCTTTCGGGTGCACAGGCCACCTCGTCAACTGTGCTGCGCCTGTTCATGTCCGTCCATTCAGCGGTCGCGGCACCTGACCTGAGCGCATACTTTTCGGGCCACACTGATGCCGGCATCCCGGTAGCCGAACGCACCATCGACAGGCAGCTTGGCCCGCGTCAGAAAGTGGGTTTCACCTTGTCGGTTCCCGCCGAGGAGCTGCCGCTGGATGACAGTTTTGAGTGGGGGCCGCGCGGTATTTGCGTCCAGGCGCTGGCCACGACTGATGAGGGTGATATAGACGGTGAGGACCGCTCCGTGGTCGTGTGGGATTCTTACTATGAGCGTCAGCAGACACCCATATCGGTGCTGGTTCCTTTCACGTCGACTCAGGCATTTGGCTCCACGGAGCAGTGGAAAGCTCTCAGTGAACTTGCCCGCACACCAGGCGTGACACTGGCTGTTGATCCTGAAGCGTTGACCAGTTTTGTGCGCACCGGCATTCTTGACGCCGACGGGCGGCTGCGCTCACCGACTGCGACCGCTGACCAGGCTCAATCTGCCGGGACAAGCGCCCAGCCGCAGTCGACTGCTCCGACCAGCCAGTCCCAATCCACTGCCCGTTCCGATTCTGATTCGGCCTCCCCGGCGCAATCCGGTAAAAGCAGCCAACCTGAAGGCACTCAGTCCGGCAGCGCGAACGGCACGGCGGCAGATGCAGGCTCTCAATCCGGCGATCAGCCTCAAAGCGGAAGCGCCGGTCCAGCAGAGATGACTCCGTTTCCTCATTGGCCTTCACCCAGGTACCCCACACCGTCATGGTGGCATTCACCGGCAACTTCCGCGTTTGTCTCGCGCGCACTGGACACCCTCGTCGGATCGGGGGGGCAGGTTGTTGCCCTGCCCAGCATGGATGCAGACCCCGCTCGGCTGCAAGAGCTAGGCGATGAGCGTCTGACCGAACTGGCGCGTGAGTCGATGAGCGTTTTCGGCACGCTGTCCACGCCCGAGCAGGTCGTCAATCAGGCCGGTCAGGCAGATTCGACCACATCACGCACTGGTTCAGCTCAGTCAGTCAGCGTCATCGGATCAGTGCTGTGGCCACGCTCATCGACTTTCGGGCTGTCCATGCTGCCGGAGTCAACTGGCCGCACGATCATTGCACCCGCCGGTGAAGTCGCGCCTCCCGAGGACGCCTCTTTCACATCCGTGACACGCGTCGAAGTCGATGCTGATGATGGTCACACCCACACGGAGGGCGCATCTGATTCGACTCGCACGGTGCTGACCTCGACTCGTGAGCTCACGGAGTTGCTGGCGTGGGATGCGCCTACAGACAGCGATGAGCTGGATGCGCGTCAGGCAGCCCAGGCAATGGGTGCTCTGATCACGCGTCAGCTTCCCAATATCGCCCGACCTCAGCTCGTGACCGTGGCGCGCAACACCGCCGTCAACTCCGAACTGGTATCACGTATCCGCTCCCTGACACAGTCGGACTGGATGGCACCGCGTTCCTTCGCCGAGATTGCAACGTCAGAGCCCACCGATACCGAGCGTGAAGACGTACATCCCACACCTGAGGTCCCTGACCATTGGGAGCACACACTGCACACGCTGAACGAAGTACGCGCTCAGGTTGCAGCCTTGGCGACCGCACTCGACGAACCCCACCAGCTGACGAGCGTCGTCAACGTGGCGATGCTCAACGCCGTCAGTGCAGGACACGACGATGATCACGCCATTGAGGCGGCGAAGAACCTGCAGGGAGCGATCAGCGAGCTGTACTCACTGGTCCATGCCGAACCATCAGCGACGATCAATGTCATTAACAAGACGGCTGCGTTCCCTGTGCGCGTGACGAATAAGCTACCGTGGACAATCACCGTCACCGCAACGCTGAAACCTGACGATGCGCGTCTTCGTGCGACACCCAGCGCCGCTCAGCCCCTCGAGGCGAACTCCACTGGTAACGTCGAAGTTCCAGTTCAGGCCATCGGATCGGGGAATATCGACGTCACCTACATTGTGGCCACACCGCGTGGCACCATACTCGATAGCTCTCAGTCCGTCATGGTACGTTTGCGCGCACAGTGGGAGGATATTGGGACGTGGTCAATCGCGGGGCTGGTTGCAGTGGCGTTCTGCGTCGGTTTGATTCGCAATGTGCGCTCGCAGTGGCGATCACGCGACCCGTTAGTGTCGTCGCGACGCAAGCACACACACTCAGATGATGGAGACACACCATGAACCAGTCACACGATGCATCTGATTCGCGTGCCCCCAGGCAGACGTCCCTGCTGAAGTCGTCAGCCATCATGGCGTCAGGCACCCTGGTCTCCCGCATCCTCGGATTCGTGCGAACCGCGCTGCTGATCATCGCGATCGGTGAAGGTGCCGGCTCCGTGTCAGCGACCTTCCAGGTGGCCAACACGCTGCCCAACACGGTCTACAACATTCTGGCGGCAGGTGTCATCGACGCTGTCCTCGTTCCGCAGATCGTGCGCGCACTGAAGTCGCGTTCTGGGGATCGTTACGTCTCGCGCCTCCTCACGCTGGCCGGACTGATCCTATTCGGCGTCACCATCGTGATGATGGTGGGCTCGCCGCTCCTGGTGACATTGTTCGCCTCCAGTTACGAGGGTCCCGCCCGCGCACTGACCATCACCTTCACATTGCTGTGTTTGCCGCAGATTTTCTTCTATGGGGTGTACAACCTGCTGGGCGAATTGCTGAACGCGCGCGGCATGTTCGGTCCCTATATGTGGGCGCCGGTGCTCAACAATGTCATCGCCATCCTGGGTCTGAGCATCTTCCTGATCTTGTGGGGCCCTCACCACGGTGTCTTCCCGATTGAAGAATTCACCTCTTCTCAGTTTTGGGTGCTGGCCGGATCGGCCACGCTCGGCGTGATCCTCCAGGCATTGATCTTGCTGATACCGCTGCGTCACGCTGACGTGAAGCTGCGCATCGACTGGCATTTCAAGGGCACGTCCTTCAAGTCCGCCTCACGCGTGGCCGGCTGGACGTTCGCCACGCTCGGCGTGAGCCAGATCGGCATTATTTCAACGACGAACCTGGCTACGCAGGCTGACCACTGGGCCACTCTGCATGACGCGTCCATTGCCGGTTACGTGGCCTACACGGCAGCGTTCATGGTGTACATGGTTCCTCAGTCATTGATCTCCGTGTCGCTGGCGACCGCGATCTTCACTCGGATGGCCAATGCGGTCACCGAAAATGATCACCGGGAGGTCGCGCGGAATTTCCACACAGGCGTCAATGTCATCACCTTGTTGACGCTGCTGGCTGCAGCCATTTTGATCGCGGCAGCTGTGCCGGTCATGCAGCTGGTGTTGCCGATGGCCTCGCCGGAGAATGTGCGCGCCTACGCGGCAGTGTTGATCGCCCTGATGCCGGGCGTTGCTTCGACCGGCATGGTGCTGATGAGCCAACGCGTCTTCTTCGCCTACGAGGATGCCAAACCTGTTTTCCTGATGGGAATCGTCCCGACGATCATTCAGATCATCGTCGGATGGTCAGTTTTCTTCCTGGCAGGACCCGGCTGGTGGACGATCGGGGCCAGCGCAGCTGAAACGGTGTGCCGACTCCTCCAGGGCTTTATCGCCGTCTTCTGGGTTGCGCGAAAGATTCGCTACGTCAACCCGGGTCTGATTGTCGCCAGCTATATCAAATACTTCACTGCCGCCGGTGTGGGGGGTCTGGCCGGTGGTGTGGCTATCTGGCTGATGGGGGCTTCCACCCCGATCGATCAGTGGGTGGCGCGTTGGCTGGTCGCAGCTGTGAAAGCCGTGGCGGTCGCCCTCGTCGTCACCATCGTGTTCGCATTGATGATGCGTCTGCTTGATCCTGCCTCCACCAGTGATGCTGTGCGCAAGGTGAACCGGCGACTACCCGTACCAGCGTTGATCCGCAAGGTGTTCGTCGTTGAAGGAGCGGGCGCATCCACCGCCTCTTTTGCTTCACACGCACGTACCACCGTGCCGCAAGCCCCCGACGCTGAGCGCGACGAGTCGGATTCAGCTGCCGCAGATCGCGCGCAGCCGACAGCAGATTCTGGTGAGCAGCAAAGCACGCAGGCCGACGCGGTGGTGGACGGGTCCTCGCACGATACCGATTCGCAACGCACGCAGATTCACTTCTTTGACTGGTCAAAGTTCCTGGGTCGCGAGCAGGCTGAGGTTGGTCAGGAACTCACCGACGCGCAATACGACACCACTCTTCATGCTGACCCGTTCCCCGCTGACGCTCATCACAGTGATGACCCGGCCCAGGTGGAAGAGGATGCACAGATCCTCTCGAGCATTCTGCAAAGAGGGTTTTCACCTTCAGATCCGACGAACACGGGTGAGATGCCGGTGGTCAGCAGGTGGGGTGCCGCGGCGCCGGAGCCGGATGCTCAAGACGGCCTCGCCTCGGCGGTGACGCCCGACGAAGAGACTCCACACTTAGTACAATCCCAAGCGAACGACCTGCGCGCCTCTGAACCGACGCCAGCTCACACACCTAAGGAGCATCCCGTGCCCTACCCACCCGAACCTGATGAGAACGACGAACTCGATCAGTTTGGCTCTCATGAACATGGCGCTCATCAGCCTGCGCGTCCCAGCTTCGATGAGATTGCGTTCGGCAGGCTCACCGATCATGCCTCCTCGGGTCACGAGTCGAGTGATCACTCCGTGCCGCCGGCAGCTGCCGCTTCAGGTGGCATAGGTGCGGCCGGCACTCCAGGTACAGCCGGCACAGCAAGTACGACGGGAACAACCGAGGCTGCGGGAGCTGCGTCTGAGACCAGGCAATCTGCAGCAACCGAACAGCCCACAGCAACCGAGCAGCCCGAGCCGGCCTCGAACGCATCTTCGACGACAAGCCGTGCCCTCACCACGCGCATCAATCCCACGATTCCGACCGTGATTTTTGCGGCGATCCTGGTCATCGGTGGCGGGCTGTGGGGTGTCAAGACCATGCTCGCACCTGTATCCGGCGAAGGCTTCTCATTCAGTCCTACCCACAACGAGCAGGAATCCGGCCAATCTGCAGAACAGTCAGGATCCGGCCAGTCAGGATCCGATCAACCTGTCGAACCGGAAATCATCCGTCCGCAGGTCACCTCCGTGGATGCTTTGTCGTGGCGTAACGACAATGGTGACAACCCGGACCAGGCGATCTACGCCATCGACGGGAAACTGGACACCGCATGGAGGTCGCGTTCCTTCGACTACAACCAGTTCCCGCCCGATGAGATCGTCTCACTCAAACTGAACCTGCAGGAAAAGGCCACCGTGTCCAAGGTGACTGTCCACATGGCTCCGGGCACTACCGGAGGCGAGCTGGTCCTCACCTCCGTCGACCCGTCAGTTGACGTCACCGCTGCACGTCACGGCACAGAGCTGGCAACCACGGCAATGAGTCCGACAACTGACATCACATTACCGGAGCCTGTTGAGACCCAGGGCCTCGTGTTAATGTTCCGCTACATGCCCTCGTCTGACGAAGGTAGCAACCAGGCGTGGGTCTATGAAGTCACTGTGGAATGACAAGGTGCATCATGACTGATTTTTCCGTCTCCTCTATCCCCTCTATCAACGCAATCAGCCTGGGCGACAGTCAGGCGGACGATGCAACGGCCCCTCAAACCGCCGACCAGGCCACCGAGGCTACACAGTCTCACACAGACGGCACCGTTCATGACGTCATCATCGTCGGATCAGGCCCCGCCGGATACACGGCAGCTGTCTATACCGGGCGCGCCGGCCTGAAGCCCATCGTCATCGCAGGTGAACTGGACGCAGGTGGCGCCCTGATGAACACGACGGACGTGGAGAACTTCCCCGGTTTCCCTGAGGGTATCCTCGGGCCCGAACTCATGGAGAATATGCGTGCCCAGGCCGAACGCTTCGGTGCCGATATTCGTTTCGAGGATGCCCGCAGCGTCAGCCTCGAGGGCGACGTCAAGACCGTGACACTCGATGACGAGACACTGCAGGCTCGCACCGTGATCCTTGCGACCGGCAGCGAATACCGCCACATGAACGTGCCAGGTGAAGATGAGCTTTCCGGCCACGGCGTCAGCTACTGCGCCACCTGCGACGGCTTCTTCTTCAAGGACAAGGACCTGGCGGTCATCGGTGGCGGCGACTCTGCAATGGAAGAAGCAACCTTCCTGACTCGTTTCGCACAGTCCGTCACGATCGTTCACCGTCGCGACGAACTGCGCGCCTCCAAAGTGATGGCAGACCGCGCCAAGGCTGACCCGAAGATTTCCTTCGCGTGGAACTCGACAGTAGCCAGCGTCGAGGGCGACACCGAGGTGGAAGGCCTCGTTTTGCGTTCCACCGTTGACGACTCTGAGACCACCTTGCCCGTCCAGGGCGTGTTCGTTGCGATCGGACACTTGCCACGCACCGACATCGTGCGCGGCCAGATTGACCTGGATGAAGCCGGTTACATTACCGTGAACGAGCCGTCGACCCACACATCACTGCCTGGCGTATTCGCCTGCGGTGACGCAGTGGACCACATGTATCGTCAGGCCATTACGGCAGCGGGATCAGGGTGCCGAGCCGCCCTCGACGCTGAACGGTACCTGGCAACACTGTGAAGCGTGTCGACCTGCGTGAACTCGACACGCTCCTTTCCGACGACCGCATCGTTTTCATTGCATGCCTGGCCCACTGGAGTCCCGAATCGCGCATGGTTGAGCCGGTTTTCGACGAACTTGCAGGTGAATTCGCTGCAGATGTCACGGTTGTGGCTGTCGATACCGACGCCCCGCAGTTCGTCACCTTTGCGAAACGATGGCATGTGACGTGGGTTCCCAGCGCCGTCCTGATCAATCCGTATGACGACGAGCAGCCCACCCGCACGTGGGATGGTGCGCAACCGAAAACCGAGTTGCGTCACGGACTGGACAGTGCTTGCGCGATGAAACATCGGCGCGCTAGTGTGACCTGATTCATCATATGTCGCCTCACGAGTGTCACCGTTACTGACCGTGTGTGAAGTGGTGGCACACTGGTGATAGAACGTGTGATCAGCACTTGCGTAGCACAATGGAAGGAAATCGTTGTGAGCCAGATGCCCGGCCGGGAAGCCGCTCAGCATGGAAACCGTCTCGACCCATGGTTTGACCATTATGCCGAGCGAGCTCACAACCTGCGCGCCTCTGAAATCCGCGCGTTGTTCTCGGTAGTGTCGCGCCCCGAAGTTGTCTCACTGGCTGGCGGCATGCCCAACCTGAAGGACCTGCCTATTGAGCGCCTGGCTGACTCGGCGCGCGACTTGATCGCACGCAACGGCTCGGTCGCCATGCAATACGGCTCCGGTCAAGGCTGGGAACCGCTGCGCGAACAGATCTGCGACGTCATGTCCTATGACGGCATCGCCGGTGCCGACCCCGATGACGTTGTCATCACCACCGGTTCGCAGCAGGCCCTGGACCTTGTTTCCGAATTGTTCATCGACGAGGGTGACGTTGTCATCGCGGAGTCGCCGTCATATGTGGGAGCCCTTGGTGTGTTTCGTGCGCGTCAGGCCGATGTGGTGCACGTCGACATGGATGCCGATGGCATCATTCCGCAGGCGTTGGAGGATATGATCCACTCTCTGCGTAAGTCTGGAAAGACGATTAAGTTCCTGTATACGATTCCGAACTTCCATAACCCAGCGGGCGTGACGCTGAGCGAGGAACGCCGACCGCACATCGTTGAGATCTGCCAGCGTGAACACGTGCTGATCGTGGAAGATAACCCCTACGGACTGCTCGGCTTCGGGTCAGATCCGCTTCCCGCATTGAAGTCCTACGCACCGGAAGGCGTGGTCTACCTGGGATCGTTTTCCAAGATGTTTGCACCGGGCTTCAGGATCGGATGGGCCTACGCACCCCACGCAATCCGCGACAAACTGGTCCTGGCCAGCGAGTCAGCGATCCTGTGCCCCTCGATGGTGGGTCAGATGGCGATCGGCGGGTACCTGGTTGATTACGACTGGTACAGCCAGGTCAAAACCTTCCGTTCCATGTATCACGAGCGTTGCGACGCAATGATGAAGGCGTTGGCTGAGTACATGCCGGACTGCACGTGGACACATCCTGAGGGCGGCTTCTACACGTGGGTCACGCTGCCCGACGGCCTGAACGCCAAGGCGATGCTGCCGCGCGCGGTGCGAGCCCAGGTCGCTTACGTGGCCGGAACTGCCTTCTACTATGATGGGCGCGGTACCAATCACATGCGATTATCGTTCTGCTACCCCACTCCCGAGGAAATTCGCGAGGGTGTGCGACGTCTGTCCACTGTGGTCAACGCTGAGAAGGAGCTGGTGGACATGTTCGGTGTCGGATCGGTCCCTGCGAACGCGCACATCGATGTCGAGCCCACACTGCCGACTTCAGATAACTGAATAGGTCCGTGAACCTGCCTGAGCGCACTGTTCACACCACTCACGTTCTTTGACAGATATTGCCACGACTACCTCAGGAGGTATCGACGCTATGACTCGTCAGACAGATCACCCACAGCGGGTCTTGATCATTGCAGGTGGACTTACCCACGAGCGCGACGTGTCCGTGCGGTCGGGCCGCCGCGTGGCATCCACCTTGCATCACCTGGGCCACAAGGTATGCGTGTGCGACCTGGACAGTGAATTGCTGACAGGTATCAAGGATTTTCAGCCCGATGTGATCTGGCCGCTGATTCACGGCTCCCTGGGCGAGGACGGATCCTTGCAGGGCTTGCTCGAAAACCTTGATATTCCCTTCGTCGGGTCGAACTCGGCTCAGGCCATGATGGCGACCAATAAGCCCACAGCCAAGAGCCTGGTTGGTTCATCGGGTTTGAACACTCCCGGATGGGTGACACTCCCTCAGCAACTTTTCCGCCAGGTTGGCGCCTCCGGTGTGCTGGATTCACTGGATCAGACAATGCACTACCCGGCGATCGTGAAGCCGGCTGATGGTGGATCGGCCCTAGGTCTGTCGAAAGTGACCTCGGCTGAGGAGCTGCGGCTGGCGCTGGTTGACGCCTTTGCCTATGGTGAGCGCGTCATGATCGAGAATTTCGTGGAAGGCACCGAAGTTGCCGTCTCTGTTCTTGACCTGGAGAACGGGCCCACGGCCTTGCCGCC
Organism: Pauljensenia sp. UMB10120; assembly: GCF_030212035.1. Classification (NCBI taxonomy): domain Bacteria; kingdom Bacillati; phylum Actinomycetota; class Actinomycetes; order Actinomycetales; family Actinomycetaceae; genus Pauljensenia; species Pauljensenia sp. UMB10120. The sequence goes on from NZ_JASODH010000004.1 coordinate 184,785, forward strand.
TATTGAGATCGTCACCGATGATGGGCGTTACGACTACGATGCCCGCTACACCACGGACAGCACGGAATACTTCGTGCCCGCTCGTCTTGATCAGGAGGTTCTCGATCATGCGCAGGAAACAGCATTGGAGATCCACGCTTTGCTGGGATTGCGTCACCTCTCCCGCATTGACGTGATCGTTGATCCTGCTGGAACTGTGTGGTTCATCGATGCGAATGTGGCACCCGGAATGACAGACACGTCGTTGTTCCCTCAGGCTGCAGATGCGCAGGATTCATTCAGCGCGGTGTGCGACCGCATCGTGCATTTCGTGGCCTCAGATCTGTGAGGTTGTGGTCGGGCGTGCTTTCCGAAGGCGCCCTCGTCACTTCAGCACTTCAGCGAGTGTCTGCAGCTCGTGTCAGCTCGCTGCGACGCATTCGTCGAGCAGGTTGAGGTTGACCAGCGCCTCACGCGCGGTGGCTGGGTCGGTCCACTGAATGGTGTGCATTCCTGCCAGTGTGGCGGCGCGAATATTGGGCTGTCGATCGTCAATGAAGAGAATGTTGTCCGCTGGCACCCCTGAACGGGCGATTGCTTCTTTATAAATGCGTTGTGCCGGCTTGCACACGCCCAGCGGAGCGGAGAATGTGAAGTGGTCGAAGGCCTCAGCCCAGGACAGTTGCGGGAAGCGGTCGGCAATCGCGTGCGGCGCGTTGGACAGGATCCCCAGGTTCATTCCGCGGGCTTTCAGTTCGCATACGAGTTCGAGGGCGTCCGGGTCAGGCAGGTCGAAGCGTGTAATGTCTTCCTGGACGAGAGCGGCGATCGTGGCATCGCTGAGTTCACCCAATCCGCAATCTCCTGCGACGTGGTCCCAGAATTCACGGTCTGAACAGCCAGCATCGTAGGCATCACGGTGGAACCAGATGGAATGATCAACCAGCTTGACGGTGTCTGACGGGGTGGTATCCATATTCATGACCTGAGCCATCTTCGCCGCATCAGGTCGGTGTGTGACAAGCACACCACCAATGTCGAACAATACGGTGCTGATCAGGCACTGCGCATTCCCCATTGCTGCTTAATCTCCTATTGGACCGGTGGACGGACTCACCGCTGGTTGCGCTGGTAGCGTTTCCGGCAGCTCACCCGTATTCGTATCGCTGCTCTGATTGTCTCCGTTTTTCAGATGTAATGGGATAGTTTGTGATCATTCACACCGGCTTCACGAATAGTATCGATCACAGTCTGCGGCGCACGGCCGGTGAATTCACGGGTGCATTCCTCGGCGCCTTGCGCCACCGCATCGCATCATCACGGTGTGACAGCGTCATGGCACCATGCCTCTAGCGCATAGCATGACTGCGCGACACCCATATCACCTCTAGTGGTCTAATCCTCAAGACTCATTAACCCATCCTGAGACGCTTGTTGACAATAAATGTCGGCATCACGATCGCGCACGTGCGGCCCTGTCTATATCTGCGTACGCGTTACCTGGCCTGTGCGCGCAGGACTGCTGCGATGCGTTCCAGGTCCTGTGCGCCGGCAAACTCAATGACGATCTTGCCTTTGGTGCTGCCTTCGTTCACCGTTACACGGGTATCGCACAAATCAGACAGTTCCGCTGCCACGTGGCGCCCCAACTCAGAGAGCTGCTGAGGTTTGCGGATGCGTTGTACCCGTGCAGGCTTAGGCTTGTTGAGCCGAGCGATTTCTTCCGTCGTCCTCACCGAGAGCCCTTCTGCTACGATTCGGTCAGCCAACAGCTCCATTTCATCTGGTGTTGACAAAGAGAGCAGGGCTCGTGCGTGGCCAGCAGAGATCACGCCCGAAGCAACTTTTCGCTGCACGGCGGGTGGGAGTTTGAGCAATCGCAAGGTGTTGGCAATCTGCGGACGCGATCGTGCAATGCGCCTTGACAGCTCTTCCTGCGTTGCTCCAAAGTCCTCCATCAGCTGAGCATAGGCCGAGGCTTCTTCAAGTGGATTGAGCTGGGCGCGGTGGAGGTTTTCCAGCAGGGCATCTCGCAGAAGGTCTTCATCTTGGGTCCTTCGGATAATGGCGGGAATGGTGTCGACCTCAGCGATTTCAGAGGCGCGCAGACGTCGCTCTCCCATGATGAGTTCATAGCGCGCTTCCGGCTTTTCCTCGATGTATTCACGCAATGTGTCAGGCGTATCAGACGTGATTTCGATGGGTCGAATGACAATCGGCTGCAGCACCCCGACTTCTCGAATCGAAGCGGCCAGTTCGTTGAGGTCATCTTCGTTAAAAACGCTCCGAGGCTGACGGGTGTTCGGCACAATCCACTGAGTTGGAATCTCAGCAAAGGTCGCACCGGGAACTTCGACCAGGTCAGACTTCTCGTCACCAGTACCTGCGTGACCAGCGTCTGATCTCGGCACTGCTTCTGCGTTATTTGATCCCGAGTTTTCTTTCGGCGCGTGATCTCCGTCAGGTCCTGGCGAATCGGCGACCGACGGCGATGTTTCACGTGAAACACTCGCAGGTGTTCCTTCAAGGACCTCAGCAAAGAGCCGTGACCTCGACTGACCTTTACGAGGTGACGCACCCTCACCTTTTCGCGACACTGCGCCGTCATCCGATTGTGATTTGCGGGCTGCACCTTTTCTTGTTCCAGCAGATGTTCCACGATTCTTTCTCGTTGAATCCTTGTGGGCGCGTTCAGGACCCAAGTTGCGGGACTGATTGGATGCAAATGCGTCCGACGACTCTGACGCAACGGTTGTTGAATTCCCCGTATCTTCTGACTCGGGCGTGGTCGTGCCCTTCCGGGTGTGTGCTGTCCGACGTGACGAGCGCGGAGACAACAAATCTCGTTGTGACCCTCCACGAACTGGAGCATGGCTACCCGTATGCTCTGGAAATAAGACATCAAGCGGCCGCGACACCGAATGTGGATTTTCGCTCTGAGAATCTGGAATCAGTGCCGCCAATCCACGTCCCAGTCCTCCGTGCCGACGAGTTGATTTTCCTGAATCGGACGATTGATGTGCAGTGTCTTTCTTCCTGGCCATCGTTCCCAGCGCTTCACTTTCTTCGGTCGTATCGATGCTTTCGATTCTACAGTTCTCTGAGCGCCAACGAATGTTCCACGTGAAACATTGCTGTGAGCACATTCGATTGCAACCTTGTCCACCCTCCAAACAAAGGGCGCTCGATATCACGAGTTGCAGGAGTCCCTATCCACCATCATGTCGGGTTCAAATCGCACCTGGTCATCTAACTTGACCGGGCTTTTGTCATCACTGACCAAACGGGCCTCTTCGTGAATGTTTCACGTGAAACATTTCCTGCATTCGCATACAACCTGACCGACTCACAGGCCCGCCACCCGCACAGACACTGGAACTGTAATTATCCTTCACAGGTCACGGCCACGCAAAATGGCGCGATCAGTTACTTCTGTGCCCATCGCTGCGTCAACTCAAGCGCCGCCTTGCGGTACGCAATCGCACCGGTCGATCGCGGATCATAGGTTACTGCGGTCTGCGAGTAACTCGGCGCCTCGGAAATGCGAACGGATCGTGGGATGACGGTTGTCAGCGTGATGTCCCCAAAGTGTTCGCGCACTTCAGCTGCAACCTCTTCGCTCAACTTGGTACGCTTATCGACCATCGTCAGCACAATCGTCGAGATCCTCAACCGCGGATTGAGTTCAGATCGAATCCGTTCGATCGTTGACCATAGCTGGGTCAAACCTTCCAGCGCGTAATATTCGGTCTGAATCGGAATCATGACCTCGTCGGCACACACCAGTGCATTGAGCGTTACCAATCCGAGCGACGGGGGACAGTCAATCAGGATGACATCCACGTCACGGTTCACTGACAAGAACTCCGAAACCGCATCGGACAGCAAAAATGCACGACGCGGCAAATCCACCATTTCAATTTCAGCACCCGACAAGTCAATGGTCGATGGGCACACCCGCAAGCCTTCCACATCAGGGCAGTCCTGAATCACGCCTGCCAACGATGCTCCCTCCACCATCACGTCATAGATTGACGGAGTGCCCACGCCATGTTCTGCACCCAACGCCGTCGACGCATTTCCCTGGGCATCAGCATCAATGACCACAACATTCAACCCGCCAAGAGCCAGAGCTGCAGCAAAGTTGACGGCAGACGTCGTCTTTCCAACGCCACCCTTCTGGTTGGCAACGGTCATGACCACAGGGCGCTCTGGCCGCGTGAAGACCGCGTGCTCGAGCATACGAAGATCAGCATAGTTCTGCTGAAGACGCCGCGATAGGGGAGCGTCACCTTGCGTCAATTCGCTCATCTCAGCCTGCCTTCTTCTTGTCTACTCTGTCAGCCGCTGGTTCCGAGGTCACACATCGCGACGGGCAACGACCACATAGGTCGATTCATCTTCCATCACTGACGGTACTTCATGAACCTCAGCGAGGAGATGATGGCGCTTCAATTCGTTGCGTGCATCCTCAACTTCGAGCGCAGCACGACGACCTTTCAACGCCACCAACTGACCATGAGGAGCAATCAGCTTGGACGTCATTCGCACGAGTTTCGACATTTTCGCCACTGCACGAGCCGTCACCACATCAGCACGACCCTTACCGCGCAGATCTTCCGCGCGAGCCTGGTGGATTGTCACATTGTCCAAACCCAGCTCATCGATTGCGTCCGCCAACCATTCACACCGACGCTCCATCGGCTCTGCCAAGTGAACGTCAAGTGATGGTTTACAAATGGCAATAACTAGGCCAGGAAATCCCGCGCCTGAACCCACATCAAGCACCTGTCCACGCTTAGGCAGAAAATCCAATACCGCAGCTGAATTCACAATGTGGCGCGACCACAATCGTCCGGCTTCACGCGGTCCGATCAAGCCGCGCATCTCTCCCTCGTCAAGCAGCATGTCGACCAGGTGCTCCAATGCCGAGAAGCTGGTACCGAAATACTCGCGCACAGCTTCGGTGGGCTCTTCGGGGATCACCAGGTCAGCGTCGCCGGTGCCGTCAGGTACACTACCGGCCGCAGGCGCCGCATCCTCACTCATCGTCGCGCTCAGCAAGTTCCGAGGTTGCCTCGGCTACATCAGAAGCCGGAGCAACAAAGTCGCCTTCCTGCAATTCCTCCAGAGCGCGCACCTCGTTAACAGATTCGTCATCGCTGTCTGAATCCTCGAAGTGCGCGTCGTCATCAACGTCGTCGCTCTCATCGTCACGCGGATCGGAGATCACGACATAGCGATGTGGATCTGCGCCTTCCGATTCGGAGTGCAGGCCAGCCTCGGCCACCACGTCGTGACACACCTTGCGCTCAAACGGGTTCATCGGTTCAAGCTTTTGCGGCTCACCCGTCGCATTCAGGCGGTTAATGGCCTCTTGTGTCAGCTCATGAAGCTGGACGCGGCGATCGGCACGGAAGCCCGCGATGTCCAGCATCAAGCGTGAGCGTTCGCCCAGCTCGGTTTGTACTGCCAGGCGCGTGAGTTCCTGAAGGGCGTCGAGAACTTCACCGTCCTCACCGACCAGGTTTTCCAGACCAGTCGCGTCGTCAGCCACGATTTCCACCGACGCGCGACCGTTTTCAACGTCGATCTCAATGTCACCGTCAAGATCGGCAATATCGAGCAGTTCCTCCAGGTAATCTGCCGCGACTTCGCCTTCTTCTTCCAGACGTGACAACGTTTCGTCTTTCTTCTCACTCATTGAGATGTCCTTCCGTGGGGCTCCACTTGTTCAGGTGCGGGGGATCGGCGGTGAGTGTCACTGTCGCTGTGTGTCAGTGCCACCACTATCCGATCATTTTCTCTTCTTCTTCTTGCGTTGGCCTGGGTTGTTGCGTTGACTCTTGCGCTGTGCGCGGCGGCGTTCCACCTCTTCAGGGGTCAGCTCGCTCTTGGCACGGTCGTTCGCCTCGCGGCGAGCTCGCCGATTCTGTTCGGCACGTTCATGCTCGGCAGCCAACTGACGTTCCTTAGCTTCTGCCTGCTTGCGCTGTTCACGACTCATCCGTCGGGGCTGTTCACGCTTCGCAGCCTTCTCCTGGCGCACCACGCTGCGCTCCTTGGCACGGTGGACGCCACGCATCCACGTTTCGTCAGGCAACGTCGTCCACTCCTGCAGCGCCAGGTTACGGTATACGCCCAGCACTTCACCCTCACTCATTGATTCAGGGAAGTTACCGGCTACGCGCTGGCTCCTGGCCTTGCTCTTGATTTCCTTGAGCGATGTTTGGTTCAGCTGTGCGACAGCCTCAGGATCAGATCCGAGTTCCTCACGCTTGCGGTCGTATTCCTCAAAGTAAGGCTTGGCCCACTCCTTGTACCCACGTTCACGCTTGGCCAGCACGTCCTTGTAGGCCGGTGAACCGGGGGTCGGCATCACAGTCATCATCACCATCTGCTGGCCGAAGGTCCACGCGGTGGAGATCGACAGGTAGATCATGATGCCCATCTGCACCACAAATGCCGTGAAGACAAACATCAACGGCATCAGGTACATCATCATCTTCTGGGTGCGCATCATCGGGTTTGATGAATCCTGAGCCTGCTGCGGCATGTTGCGTTCCATCGAGATCTTCATCGTCAGGAACTGCAGCACGACCATGAAGATGGCCAAGATGATGAAGACCGCCAGGCCCACACCCGTCGATTCGGTCAAGCGCCCTGACAGTGACACACCTGCCACCGTCGTCCGCTCGATTTCCTGAGCCAGCGCCTGATCGATCGGACCGATGTGGTCGCCAAGATTGAACGTTCCCTGCGCAACGGCACCCGCGTTCCACAGTGCGCGGTACATACCGAACAGAATCGGCATCTGAACCAGCAGGGGCAGACACGAGGCAAAAGGATTCGTCCCGTACTTCTTGTTGAGCGCCTGCATCTCCTCGCTCATCTTGAGACGAGAAGCCTGGTCCGTCTTGCCCTTGTACTTTTCCTGAATCTTCTTCATTTCAGGCTGCATGACGGACATGGCTCGCTGCGAACGCAGCTGCTTGACGTACAGAGGTGTAATCAGTGCGCGCACCACAATCGTCAGCACGATGATCGACACGATCCACGCCACACCTGGCCCACCGCTCATTCCGAGCGCCACCAGCAGATCGTGGATCTTTACCCACACCCATGCGATCGCAACGGTAAATGGGTAAATGATCTTGTCAAACCACATGGACATCTCCTTCATGTGTGTCTCGCACAGGCGAATGTGCGCATGTCTGATTGATCGTATCGTGAGTGCACGAGGGCGACTCGTCACAATCGCTAAGCCCCATTACGGGGAAGTCATCGGGGTCCAGATAACCCGCCCAATCGTCAGGCGGAACCCAGGGGGGTGCACTCCACTGGCCTTGAAGCGGCACATGGTCGACACCGCCATTGGACCACGGGTTGCATCGCAGGAGCCGCCATGACGCCAGGAGTGTGCCTTTGATGATGCCGTGAACTTCGATCGCACGCACGGCGTAAGCCGAACATGTGGGTGCGTACTTGCATCGTGGTGGCAAACCGGGAGAGATGAAGCGCTGGTAGAAACGTATGGGTGCCAAAGCGATGGTGCGCAGGAGGCTCATTTCTGGCCCCGTTGCTGCTCGCGTTCATCCCACTTGCGCCATGCCCGCGTCAGTGCCCGATCCAGGTTGACGCCCAGTGTGGCCGAGTCCTGACCCAGAGCTCGGTGCCCTGCGCGGACAACAATGCGCGCACCGTCGGGCTGGTCAGCTACTCGCGCGGCCATGAGGTGGCGCAGGCGACGCTTGATGGTGTTGCGTCGTGTTGCCAACGCGACTTCGCGCTTGGGCACGATGAAACCGACGAGGCGCTTGGAAGCATCCTCGTCGGTTCGGCAATGCACCACGACCATCGCATTACCGCTGCGAGAACCATGACGGATTGTCGTTGAAAAATCGGTCGAATCCACCATGCGATGCGCGCGCGGCAACACCGAAGTCTCAGGCAGAAAGACGTGCGCGGCCTTTGCGGCGACGGTTGGAGATCACCGCGCGACCTGCACGTGTCCGCATACGCAAACGGAAACCATGCGTACGGGAACGACGACGGTTACTGGGCTGATAGGTCCTCTTCACCATGACGCTACTCCTTGACGGTGGAACCCCTCGTTCCACTCTTCCTTTATTTCTTTCACCGCGAGTATCCACCGAGTTGTTCTCGCAGGACGGTTCACGGCGTGCTCATGCGAGCACAGACAGATTTCAAGCGTAGGGGTTTGACCCAGAGCCGTCAACGCAATCGAGGCCAATTGTCACCGGTTCCACACTCCCAATTTTCGTCCACAACTGTGGACTGGCCCGTGGATAACTTTTTCCACATCCGTGGATTTCCACATGTTATCCACAACGGTGTAATTTACGGATTTTCCGCAGCATCTCTGAATTCGGCTTTGTAACTACACGTGTGTCATTTGCCAGCGTGTTTTCCACAGACCTTTCCCCAACTTGTGGATTACGCTCAGATCGATACAGTGAGTTATCCGGACGTCGTCACAAACTGGTAGCGTTCAAGTGTTGAATGTCACGTCGGTTTCGCAGGTAAGGTAAGAACAGTGAGCAAGTCGTTATCCGATGCGTGGGCAGACGCCCTCGAATCGTTGAAATCCGTTGATTTAGGGCCATTGGCGGCGTCATTCATCAACATGGTGAAACCTCTGGGCGACATCGAAGGCACCATCTTGCTGGCCGTCCCCAACGAATTCACCAAAGGTTTCATTGAGACACGCGTTTCCGACGAAGTCACGCAGTCACTGTCCCAGGCACTGGGTCGCAACGTGCGCATCGCTGTCACCATTGACACCTCGCTTGCACCGCTTGAAGACGAGAGCGCATCACCCGACGATGATCATGTTCCACCTTTGCAAACTCCGCGCGACGCCGGAGCCTCGCGCGTGCTCGATGCTGTGAATATCGATTCAACGGAAACCCGGCTCAACCCTCGCTATACGTTCGACACATTCGTCATTGGCCCCTCGAACCGTTTTGCCCATGCGGCGGCAACGGCAGTGGCTGAAGGACCGGCCAAGTCCTATAACCCCCTGTTTATCTACGGTGGGTCAGGACTGGGAAAGACTCACTTGCTGCACGCGATCGGTCACTACGCACTGTCGATGTATCCGCATCTGCGTGTGCGCTACGTCAATTCCGAAGAATTTACGAACGACTTCATTAACGCTATTCGCGAAGACCGCGCGGAGGAATTCCAGCGCCGCTACCGCGAAGTGGACATTCTGTTGGTGGACGACATCCAGTTCATTCAGGGCAAAGAGCAGACCGTCGAGGAGTTCTTCCACACCTTCAACACCCTGCATAACGCTAATAAACAGGTCGTTCTGACTTCGGATCTGCCGCCCAAACAGCTGTCAGGCTTTGAGGACCGGCTGCGTTCGCGCTTCGAGTGGGGTCTGCTCACCGACGTTCAGCCACCGGATCTGGAAACGCGTATCGTCATCTTGCAGAAGAAGGCCGTTGGCGAGGGGATCGAAGTGGATCCGGCTGTGCTGGAGTACATCGCCTCGCGCATTTCGTCGAATATTCGAGAACTCGAGGGTTCGCTGCTGCGCGTGACGGCTTTCGCCAATATCACGCAGCAACGCATTGACTTGCCGCTGGCTGAGATGGTCCTCAAGGACATCATTTCTGATCCCGATGACACCGAGATCACGTCCGCACTGATTATGGGTCAGACCGCGCACTACTTTGATGTCACGCTGGATCAACTGTGTTCAACTGACCGTTCCCGCACGGTGGTGGAAGCACGCCAGATCGCCATGTATCTGTGTCGCGAGTTGACAGATCTTTCATTGCCCAAGATTGGCGCAGCGTTCGGCGGTCGTGACCACACCACGGTGATGCATGCCAATAAGAAGATCACCGAGCAGATGGCGGAAAAGCGTGACATTTTCAACCACGTCACCGAGTTGACCAACCGCATCAAGCAAAAAGCTCGCAATTCGTAAGGATCGCCCGTACCGTTGAGCCACGAATTGACGAAGGGGGCGCGTCCAGCCGCATATTCCTTACTTACCCACCGCTGGGGATAAAACTGTGGATATCCTGTGGGTAATGACAAGAAATTTGTGATTCGATCTGTGGATCGATGCCTGCTCGTTGTGGATGCACGGACCGGTCTTGTGTGAATCCACAATCGGCTCATAAAGCGTCCACATCTCGTGCCCACATTTGTCCACGTAACGAATCGTTGAAATCGCGGGGGTTGACGGGCTTTTCCACACTTTCCACATGTCCTATGACGATGAAGAAAAAGAAATAAAAGATTAAAAGTGGAAAACTCACAACAAACGATGGGTGGCCGATTAATGAGTTCGCGAAGAGCTCGACGAAGCTCATCGCACGGGTTCGTGGTCAGTTCTGATGTAATCCACATATTTCGCCTTGGGGTCAACTTCTGCATGAGAATCGAGTAGAGTTGGTTCGGTTCATCAAAACAGCTAATGAGTGCTCGCACGGGGAGTTGGAGGGGTACAGAATGAAGTTCACTGTCGCCCGTGACATTTTGTCGGAAGCCGTATCGTGGACTGCCCGAGCGTTGCCGCAACGGCCACCCAGCCCGATTCTGGCAGGTGTCAGACTCAGCGCAGATGCTGAGATCGTCACGCTGTCGTCATTCGACTACGAGGTATCCGCGAACTCGCATATTCCTGCCGAAGTACATGAGCCCGGTGAGGTTCTCGTATCGGGTCGCCTGCTGGCCGACATCTGTAAGTCACTGCCGCAGCGTCCGGTCGATTTCACTGTTGACGGACCGAAAGTGACGATCACCTGCGGATCGTCTCACTTTGTGCTGGCTGTGATGCCACTGGATGAGTACCCGCTGCTGCCTGAACACCCCCAAACACGCGGCACTGTTGATTCTGAAACACTTGCCCAGGCCATCGGCCAGGTCTCGATCGCCGCGTCGCGCGACGACACGTTGCCACTGTTGACGGGTGTGCGTATGGAGTTTGAAGGTGAGCGCATATCGCTGATCGCCACTGACCGCTACCGCCTGGCTGTGCGTGACCTGGAATGGGAACCCAGTGACCCGCAGTTCTCCGATGCGGCACTGGTGAAGGCCCGGATTCTGAGCGACGTGGCCAAGTCCACCGCATCAGGGTCGCGCGTGACGATCGGTCTGTCACGTGAATCCAAGCCAGGAGCATCATCTCTGATTGGTTTTGAGGCATCGGGTCGACGCACCACCTCCACGTTGATGGACGGGGATTACCCGCCGGTATCCCGACTTTTCCCGGAAATCACACCGATTCAGGCTGTATGTGATCGTCACGTGCTGCTTGAAGCGGTCAAGCGTATGGCGCTGGTGGCTGAGCGTAAGACGTCGGTGCGGATGGCATTTTCAGAAGGTCAGGTGGTCCTCGAAGCCGGCCAGGGTGAAAGCGCCCAGGGTTCGGAAGCAATTGAAGCTCAGGTCAACAACGAGATCACCACAGGATTCAACCCGTCGTATCTGATTGAAGGCCTGTCGGTGCTGTCGGCCGACTTTGTGCGCTTCGGCTTTACACACCAGTCCAAGCCGGTTGTCATGACTGGTCAAAGTGAACTCGATGGGGGAGAGGACACCAGTTTCCGCTACCTGCTGATGCCCATCCGCTTCGGAGCGTGAGTGTGTGCGTATCTCGCACGTCGCACTTGATGATTTCCGTTCCTACCGTCACCAGGTGTGTGAACTTCCCGCTGGAGTGAGCGTTTTCGTTGGCCACAACGGTCAGGGAAAAACGAATCTTGTTGAGGCCATCGCCTATTTGTCAACGTTTTCGTCTCATCGGGTCGCTGCCGACACGGCACTGGTGCGGGTACCGACTGGCGAGGAGGCTCCTCCTGGTGGTGCCATGATCCGCGTGAAATTGGTGACAGGGGAGCACACGACGTCGCTGAGCGGGGACAACAGTGACAATGCTTCGAATACGTCACAGGCAGGTGAATCCTCCGAAAGGCGCGATCAAGCCGGTAGGCGCGACCAGGTGGTGGAACTGGAAGTGGTGCGCGGAAAAGCCAATCGGGCGCGCCTGAATCGCACCACGCTGGCGGCTAAGGAGATCCTCGGAATGGTCAGGACCGTTGTGTTCGCACCCGAGGATCTGTCCATTGTGCGCGATGCACCGCAGGTCAGGCGCCGTTTCATCGACGAATGCGCGATCCAGCTTCACCCGACGTTCAGCGCCGTTCGCGCAGATTTTGACCGTGTGGCACGCCAACGCGCCGCAGTGCTCAAAGCTGCCAGTGCACGTGTGCGTCGTGGCCAGGTCCCTGACCTGTCAACACTGGAAATCTGGGATGACCAATTCGTGGAACTGTCTGCGCAGGTCACACTTGAGCGCCACCGCGTCGTCACGTTACTGAGTACACCGGCATCTGATGCCTATAGCAGTGTGGCTGACTCGCCTCGAGAATTTTCAGTGGGCCTGGAAGCCTCCGTGTCAGCCTTCAGCGATATCGACGTCACTGACCTGACCGCGCACATTGAGGCATTAAGACAGGCCCTCCAGCATGTTCGAGACGATGAAGTGCGACGCGGTGTGAACCTTGTGGGTGCCCACCGCGACGACCTGGAACTGACTTTGGGACACTTACCCGTTAAAGGCTATGCATCTCACGGCGAATCATGGTCGGCTGCCCTGGCACTTCGCCTGGCATCCTTTGAAGTCCTGAGTGACGAGGGAGAACGGCCAATCCTCATCCTCGATGATGTCTTTGCTGAACTCGATGCGCAGAGGCGTCAAGCCCTTGTCGAGGTCATCAGGCAGGCAGATCAGGTGCTCATTACTGCGGCAGTTGAGAGCGATGTGCCCGATCAGCTGGACGCTCACATTTTTCGCGTCCACTGGGATCCAGAAGATGGCTCGGTGATTGAGCGTGAATGAAAATTCCGGACTGCTTTCTGATGGTGAGCGCACCAATGTGATCGCGCAGGCCACTGCTCGCATGCAGCGTGCCATGCTGGCTCGGGGAGCCACGCGCAGCACTCATCCGCGCGCTGCCGGCTCTTCTGGGCGCACTCAGCGCGATGAGTTCGCCCATGGCGCTCACGCTGGTGCAGGTGACACCGGTGCATCGAACGGTGATACACACAGTGGTCAGGTCACCCTCGAACCTCGCAATGCACGCGAGGAACTGCGAGCTCGTGCCATGCTGGGACCCCTGTGGGCATTGCGGCATCGAAGCGGGGCTGGGCGCGCCGGACGTGTGGGACTGGCTTCTGGTCGCTTGCGGTGGAATGAACCGCGCTCCATTGGACGTGTCATCAAGAAGACCACGCATGATCGCGGGTGGGATTCCTCGACCGCGATGGGGTCCGTTATGGCGCAGTGGCCAGTGATTGTTGGAGACAACGTCGCCCAGCACTGTTCAATCGAAACCTTCAATGACCGCACACTCATTGTGCGCTGTTCATCAACGGCGTGGGCCAAACAGCTCGTGCTGCTTCTGCCTCATATTGAGCGCCGAATTGCCGAAGAAGTCGGTGCCGGAGTGGTCGATCAGGTCATCGTCCGCGGCCCGTCGGCCCCCTCCTGGAACAAGGGCCGATGGTCAGTGAAGGGCAGAGGTGTGCGTGACACGTATGGGTGACCCCTCCCACACTTCACAAGAACCTGTCTTTTCGCAGTTCACGAGTACTTTAGCGTGGCCTACACCAACGTGAAATCAAGTCGAAAAACCCTGTTTTTTGGTAAAATATAAACAGATTATGAGTAGTGTGTCATGTGGACACACGGTCCCGGATTTTTCCGGGAGGGCAGCCAGCCCGCGGTGCGCAGCACCATCACAATGAGGGGAGCCGGTGAGTGGCGGACGAAGGGATCAATTCCCAGCCAAATGAGGACCAGGGGCATTACGGGGCATCAGACATCACCGTTCTGGAAGGTCTGGAGGCTGTTCGTAAGCGGCCTGGCATGTATATCGGTTCAACGGGAGAACGCGGCTTGCACCATCTGGTGTATGAAGTGGTCGACAACTCCGTTGACGAAGCTTTGGCTGGATATGCCGACCACATCGAGGTGACGATCCAGGCTGATGGCGGCCTGAAGGTAGTCGACAACGGGCGCGGTATTCCAGTGGATATTCACCCCACCGAGGGGCGACCAACCGTTGAGGTCGTCATGACGATTCTGCACGCCGGAGGCAAGTTCGGAGGCGGCGGGTACGCTGTTTCCGGCGGTCTGCATGGCGTGGGTATTTCCGTCGTGAACGCTTTGTCCACCCGGGTTGATACTGAGGTGCGTCGACAGGGGTACGTGTGGCGCATGTCCTTTGCCGATGGCGGGGCAGTGGTTTCTGAGCTCGAACGTGGCGAGGAAACCGACGAAACGGGCACTACCCAGGTGTTCTATCCAGATCCACAGATCTTCGAGTCCACTGAGTTTGACTTTGAGACGCTGCGTCACCGCTTCCAGCAGATGGCGTTCCTCAATAAGGGGCTGCGCATCACGCTGACCGATGAGCGCCCCTGGGTTCAGGACGAGGGCGACGAGATCACCGGGGATGACGAAGGCCCAGCTGACGATCCTGTTCCAGGGTTCCGCCGCGTGTCCTACATGTATGAACATGGCTTGCGCGACTACGTGGAATTCCTGGATTCGAGCCGCAAGACTGACGTCATTAACTCCGAGATCATTGATTTTGAAGCTGAAAACGATCCGGGCACGATGTCGCTGGAAATTGCGATGCAGTGGACAACGGCGTACTCGTCGAGCCTGCACACCTACGCCAACACGATCAATACGACCGAAGGCGGCACACACGAAGAGGGCTTCCGCACGGCACTGACCACGGTGATCAACCGTTATGCCAAGGAGCGCGGAATCCTCAAGGACAAGGACGAAAACCTGTCCGGTGAAGATGTGCGTGAAGGTCTGACGGCGGTGATCTCCATCAAGCTGACCGAACCGCAGTTCGAAGGCCAGACCAAGACCAAGCTGGGGAACACAGAAGCCCGCACATTCGTCCAGCAGCAGGTCTACCAGCACCTGCAGGACTGGTTCGATGCGCATCCTGCCGACGCCAAGGCGATCATCATGAAAGGTCAGCAGGCTCAGTTGGCGCGCGTCGCGGCACGCAAGGCCCGTGAGGCCACTCGGCGCAAAACCGCCCTGGACACGCTGTCGATGCCGACGAAGTTGCGCGACTGCTCGTCCAAAGATCCCTCGGTGTGTGAAATCTTCATTGTCGAGGGTGACTCGGCAGGTGGTAGTGCCGTCGGTGGGCGCGACCCGGAACACCAGGCGATTTTGCCACTTCGCGGCAAGATCCTGAACGTTGAAAAGGCTCGCCTTGACCGCGCGCTGAACTCTGAGACGATCCAGTCTCTCATCAGCGCCCTGGGCACCGGCATTGGTGAAGAGTTTGACATCAACAAGTTGCGCTACTTCAAGATCGTGCTGATGTCAGATGCTGACGTGGATGGCCAGCACATCGCGACCTTGCTGCTGACGTTCCTGTACCGCTATATGAGACCACTGGTGGAGCAAGGCTACGTGTACCTAGCGACACCTCCGCTGTATCGACTCAAGTGGACGAATGCTCCGCACGAATACGTGTATTCGGACAAGGAGCGTGACGACTGTCTTACTGAAGGACTCAAGGCCGGTCATCGCCTGCCCAAGCACGGTGGCATCCAGCGTTACAAGGGCCTGGGTGAGATGAACGACCAGGAATTGTGGGAAACCACGATGGATCCTGCGCACCGAATTTTGAAGCAAGTCGAGGTGGGCGAAGCAGCAGCTGCCGACCAAATCTTCACCCTGCTGATGGGTGATGACGTGGAATCCAGGCGTTCGTTTATTCAACGAAACGCTC
Organism: Pauljensenia sp. UMB10120; assembly: GCF_030212035.1. NCBI lineage: Bacteria > Bacillati > Actinomycetota > Actinomycetes > Actinomycetales > Actinomycetaceae > Pauljensenia > Pauljensenia sp. UMB10120. Next base: position 200,582 of record NZ_JASODH010000004.1, read on the forward strand.
AGGATGTGCGATTCATTGACGCCTAGCGCCGCGGCGCAACGGCAGTGATCCGACCATCGTCAACAACCTACTGATCAGGGACCAAGGAGAGTTTCATCGTGAGTGACGAGCCCACCACAGAGATTGAATCAACCGCTCCGCACGGACGGATTGATCAAGTCGACCTCGAAATGGAAATGAAGAGGTCGTACCTTGATTACGCCATGTCGGTCATTGTGGGCCGCGCCCTTCCGGACGTGCGAGACGGCCTCAAGCCGGTTCACCGCCGCATCCTGTATGCCATGTACGACGGCGGATACCGCCCCAATGCAGGTTTCTACAAGTGCATGCGCGTCGTCGGTGACGTGTTGGCGCACTACCACCCTCACGGTGACAGCTCCGTGTATGACGCTTTGGCTCGCCTCATCCAGCCGTGGTCAATGCGTTACCCGCTCATTGCCGGTCAGGGTAACTTTGGTTCTCCCGGTAACCTGGGGCCTGCTGCCCCTCGTTATACCGAATGTAAGATGGCGCCCCTGGCGATGGAAATGGTGCGCGACATTGATGAAGACACTGTTGACTTCCAGGACAACTACGATGGGCGCACCCAGGAGCCTACGATCCTGCCGTCGCGTATTCCGAACCTGCTGATCAACGGGTCGGAAGGTATTGCCGTGGGTATGGCCACGCGCATCCCGCCGCATAACCTGCGTGAGGTGGCCGAGGGTGTGCAGTGGGCACTTGAGCATCCTGATGCCACGCGTGAAGAACTGCTGGCAGCTCTCATGGAACGCATCAAGGGCCCGGATTTTCCTTCCGGTGCGACGATCCTGGGTCGCAAGGGCATTGAGGATGCCTACCGCACTGGCCGCGGCTCGATTATTCAGCGCGCCATTGTCGAGGTTGAGGAAATCCATGGCCGCACGTGCCTGGTTGTCAAGGCGCTGCCTTACCAGGTCAACCCCGATAACCTGGTCCAGAAAATTGCCGACATGGTCAAGGCCGGCCAGATCCAGGGCATCGCGGACATCCGCGACGAAACGTCGGGCCGTTCAGGCACGCGCCTGATCATGGTTCTCAAACGCGACGCGGTTGCCAAAGTTGTCCTGAACAACTTGTACAAGCGCACGCAGCTGCAGGACTCGTTCCCGGCGAATATGCTCGCCCTGGTGGACGGCGTGCCGCGCACACTGTCGCTGGATGGATTTATCCGTCACTGGATCAGACACCAGATCGAAGTCATTGAGCGGCGCACTCGCTTCCGTTTGAACAAGGCGCGCGAACGCCTGCACATTCTGGAAGGCTACCTCAAGGCGCTCGATGCCCTCGATGAAGTGATTGCGCTGATTCGTCGCTCTCCAACAGCCGACGATGCGCGCACCGGCCTGATGGACCTTCTCAACATTGATGAAGCGCAGTCTGATGCCATTTTGGCGCTGCAGTTGCGTCGCCTGGCCGCCCTCGAACGTCAGAAGATTCTGGACGAGCACGCACAGTTGCGTGACCATGTGGCCGACCTGGAAGACATCCTGGCCACCCCGCAACGCCAGCGCGACATTGTGTCCACCGAGCTGGCGGAGATTGTCGAGCGCTACGGTGATGAGCGTGTCACCACGATCGTGCCGTACGCGGGCGAAATGTCGATGGAGGACCTCATCCCCGAAGAGGACGTGGTGGTGACCATCACCCGTGACGGTTTCGCCAAGCGTACCCGCACCGACAATTACCGTTCGCAAAAACGCGGCGGCAAGGGTGTGCGCGGCACTCAGCTCAAGGGCGATGACGTGGTGGAGCATTTCTTTGTCACAACCACGCACCAGTGGCTGCTGTTCTTCACGAACCTGGGTCGCGTCTACCGTGCGAAAGCGTATGAGATTCCCGAGGGTGGTCGCACCTCCCGCGGTCAGCACGTTGCGAACCTGCTTGCGTTCCAACCCGATGAGCGCATTGCGCAGGTTCTGGCCATTCACGACTACGACGAGGCTGACTACCTGGTGCTGGCCACACGGTCCGGCCTGGTGAAGAAAACGCGCCTGTCGGAATACGACAGTGCCAGAACCGGTGGCATTATTGCGATCAACTTGCGTGATGATGACAACGGAGAGCCTGATCAGCAGGTGTCTGCTCAGCTGGTGAACGCTGATGATGATCTGATCCTGGTGTCCCGTAAAGGGCAAGCGGTGCGATTTACTGCCAGCGATGAGCAGCTGCGTCCGATGGGGCGCGGCACGTCGGGTGTGCGCGGCATGAAGTTCCGTGACGGCGATGAGCTGCTGGCGATGGAAGTTGTGCGCGAGGGTGCTGACCTGCTGATCGTCACAGATGGTGGCTACGCGAAGCGCACCCCGTTGAGCGAATATCCTGTGAAGGGTCGCGGCATTTTCGGCGTGCGAGTAGGCAACTTGGTGGATGAACGAGGTGCACTGGTGGGCGCCCTCGTTGTCGACAGTGACGAGAATGTCATGGTGATTACCGAATCCGGTAAACTTGTCCAAATCAACGCGTCCGACGTGCGTGCCACCGGGCGCAACACTATGGGTGTCATTTTCGCTCGCCCGGATGACGATGACCGCATTATTGCGATTACGCGTCACACGGAGGATGACGAAGATGAGGCCGTTGATGAAACCGCCGACGAATCAGCTGCACAAGAGGCTGATGAGCCTGTAGCGTCAAGTGCAGAAACTGAGGAGGACGAGCAATGAGCGATCTTGAAGACCTCGATCAGCCGATCCTGGATGAGGATGTACCGCGCAGAGTCGACCTGTCGGTAGCGCGCGTGGACCCGTGGTCAGTCACGAAGGTTGGCTTCCTGTTGTCCGTGGCGCTGGGGATAGCGTTGGTGTTCGCCACCCTGGTGTTGTGGCTGATGCTCGACTCCATGCACGTTTTCGGCGACATTGAGGAATTCCTCAAGAATCTGAGCGCGGAACGTTTCGTCACGCTCATGGAGTACCTGCATTTGTCGAAGGTGCTGTCCTACGCGACCATTGCGGCGGTTGCCAACGTCATCATGATCACGGCGATGTCGACGCTGGGTGCGTTCCTGTACAACATCATCGCCTCATTGGTGGGCGGGGTGCGCGTGTCCTTGATGGATGAGTAGAGGCGCGAGCGGTGGAAGATGGCGACTGTGGTGTCGGTGAATGTCATAGACGTCACTAGACTCTCGTTTTGTTGTCGCACCGATGCTCGGGTACGATAGTTCGGTGCCCTTGGGGCGCGGATGGGCCTATAGCTCAGTTGGTTAGAGCGCAGTCCTGATAAGACTGAGGTCGCTGGTTCGAGTCCAGCTAGGCCCACTGTCCACACTCAGCTGAATGGGAGGCGGAGCGGTGAAGAAGGCGATCACGACCATTGCGGCGCTTGCCGGTGCTGCGATAGCGGGGATTGTCGTTCGTCAAATTGCTCAGGACCTGTCCAATAACGCTGATCTGTGGAGGTCCGTCACCGACGAATATGAGCCGGAATCTTCCACCGCTCATTAACGACGGCGACCCGACCCGACCGCTTTCTGGGCGGTTGTCTGGAGCTGTCACCGTCAGGTACGGTAGGAACTCAATAACGGGGCTATGGCGCAGCTGGTAGCGCACCTGCTTTGCAAGCAGGGGGTCGTGGGTTCGAGTCCCACTAGCTCCACCACTGGACGCTCATTTTGACAGAAAAATGAGCGTCTTTTTTGTTGACTGTCTCAGGGTTGCATGATGGCTGTGGAGCAGGCACGGCTTCCTCTCAACTCTCAGCTGTCTGGCCTACGGTTTCCAAAAACTCACCACCGTTCGTTCTCGTACATGGTGCATCCGGGGCCTTGCGTTTGCCACGCACACAAGCGTGGTCTGAGTTTCGAAACATCAACATACTGACATGGAAGGCATGCTCGTTACGAAAGTATGATTCCGATAACTAGGCGCAAATCACTGACATAACCGCGTTGTGCTGCGTAGGATCAAGACACCTGAATAATGCGATGCGCACCTACAAGGCAGTGGAGGCGGACATGTCATCTTGAATCATTGATCTGGAGCAGGCCCGCTTTGACGGCATGCCGATCCTCGGGTCGCATCGACCCGGATACTCCTACCACCTGTACCGGCGCCACCGCGATACGCTGCGCGAACAACCGGGCACACTGCCCCGCTCGAGTTCTTCGGGTGTTCTTGTCATGAATGAGCACGCTGGAACACACATTGATGCACTGTGTCACTAGGCAGAAGACCTCCAGTTCTACGGATGCTCATCTCGCGCAGACGCCCTCGAAAATTACGATGGCTTCACAGAAGGCGGTGCAGAAACGATCCCCATTATTGACGCGCCTGCGGTGCTGTTGGATGTGGCCGCGCTCAGTGAAGGTGGGGCAGTGCCACCTGGCACGCAGGTCGGTGCCGAACAGCTCGACGAATGCGCACGCCACCAGAACACGCCCATTAGATGCACACATTCGGAAATGGGATCCTAGCCGTCTTAACATACTCGAAGTGTGGACACATACCCCGTCTGTCGTCTTGGGACGTAGCGCTTCTACTTTTCTGCTTTAATGAACAAGAATGGCCGTTTTTGAACCGACGTGGACAGTGGAATTTGCGATTGGAGGCGTGCTGAGCTCCTCTGAAAAGCCTACTAGCCGTGTTTCACTCGGGAGTTCGCTGAGGGCTCTGTCACATCTTCTGAGTCGAGTAGGTACAGAATCTCATACGCCGCCTCCCTAGTCGTAACGAGGTGAGTGGCGATTCCAGCGCGCGCGATGGCTATGATTGCACTCGCTTTTTCTGGCTCTCCTGCAACCGCTAAAACGGCAGGCGTAGCCCTGAGCTGGTCAACTGATACGGACAGCCGCCGCTCATTAAGTGAAGACTGAACGTAATTGCCTTTGGCGTCAATGAATATTCCGGCACAGTCAGCAACCGCACCTAACCGGTCTAGTTCTTCAATCTCCGATTCAGATAAATAACTGGTAAGCTGTGTGATCCGCTCTTTCCAAGAGCCAACCGATATGAGCGCAATATCGAGCCCATCATATTTCTGAAGGACTTGTTTAATATTTGGTTCTTCACGTAAGCGTGCTGCCGCTGAAGAAGTTGAAGAAAACAGCGCCGACATTAAAGCGTAGGAGCGCCCGCCGGCGTTACTAGAAATATTGCTCATTACTTTCAAGGGAGACTGGTTGGGATCATATCCCAACATGCCAGTCAACTGAACTAGATCAACTTGCGGCAAGTTTTCAATGAAAAGTCCCACCCTGACCAAAGTGCGCCCCCAAGATATGCCAATAGACATTCCCGGCTTAGCCAATTGTGTGAGTAGTGTTGCTGCGCCTGCTGCCAGCGCGTTGTACCAGTTTTCTGGAAGGGTTTGTGTGGGAACGACTGTGACGTGTTTTAATCGAAGACGTCTAGCAACGGAAGCCGCGACGCTTTGTGACTGGTCATCTACTTCGGCAATAGAAATGCGAACTATTCCTACTCGGCGAGCCTCCTCAAGAAGTCGAGCCACTTTAAATCGTGTAATGTCAAATTCTCTTGCGATCTCAACTTTGCTGCGGTCTTCTAGGTAGAACGCCTTTGCAACTGCGGTCATCAGTTTGCTGTCAGCGCGATCCATACTCTTACCTTCGGCGAGTCTTGCTTTTGAAATTGATTGTAATGGTGCAACGTGCATGATTATCCAGTTTATGTGTGGGTAGCGTCATAAAAAGGTTGACCGAAATCCACGCAAGATACTGTTGTCAGTTGACTGCTCATATGAGCAATGCTAGCATCCCTCATATGAGCAGCGCGAGTAGTGCTCGCTTGTATGAGGTTTGCGATTGCAAAGGAGCGATTATGCGCAAGAGGTTCCACCTTCCCCAAGAGCTTGGGGTGTTTATTGTGGTGCTTTTGGTTGCCCTTTTGATGGGTGCCATTTCGCCAGAGTTTAGAACTGCTGGCAACATGAGCGTCTTGCTGCTCAACGGCTCAGTGGTAACTCTGCTTGCCTTGGGTCAAGCATGTGTGCTTTTGACAGGCGGTATTGATCTTTCCGTTGGCTCGAACATCGCTTTGACCGGGATGATTGCAGCATTGGCGATGCAGCATGGAGTGCCTTGGTGGATGGCGGCACTTCTGGCGATCGTCACCGGTGTAGCAGTGGGCCTGTTTAATGGCATGGCAGTGCATTACGGCAAGATGCCCCCGTTTATCGTCACATTTGCAACCTTTGGCATTAGCGCGTCAATTCCTAAGATTCTTACACAAGCTAAGTCGGTTACGATCTCTGATCCGATGTTTGCGTTTTTCGGGCGTGGAAAGTTCCTAGGAATTCCAATTCCTATCATTATCGCGCTGCTCGCTGCTCTAGTGTTGGGCCTGATGCTCAAGCGTACGGCGTCAGGTGTACATATTTATGCGGTGGGTGGCAACAAGGAAACTGCGCGATTAGCCGGTATTAATATTGCCCGCACTACGATCTTGGTTTATGTGATCTCCGGTGTGACGGCATCGTTGGGCGGTATTATTACAGCTTCCAGGCTTATGGTAGGCTACCCGACTGCTGGAGCGGGAAATGAGCAGTTTTACTCAATTGCATCTGCTGTCGTTGGCGGCGTGTCGTTGTTTGGCGGCGTCGGTACCATTCTGGGCGCATTCCTCGGTTCATTGCTTATCGCAGAAGTTTCAAACGGTATGAACGTTATAGGCGTCGACTCATACTGGCAGTCATTGGTTATCGGCGTGATCATTTTGCTTGGCGTGCTGTTTGATACAAATAAGAATTCCTTCCGGGGTCGGATGCGCAAGCGCCAAGCGAGTAAGCAGAGAGAAAAAGTCCAACAGATAAAGAAAATGCCGAGTGGAATGTAACTGCTTAAGTGGACGTGTGTGAATCGAAGGCGAGTAATGAAAACACACGACACAAGATAGTTCGTAACTGTTACGAGTAGAGGAACGCACGAGCGGGGTTACCCGTACAACAGAAAGGAAAATCATGAAACTGAGAAAGGTGCTGGCGCTCAGCTCACTTACGGCGCTCTCGCTTGCTGGATGTGGCGCAGTAGATACTGGAACTGGAGCGGAAGCTGAATCAAGCGGAGGTGAAGGTACGGCTGCGGAGGTTCCCGTACCTGAAGCCTGTTCACAAAAGGGAGCGCTGGTTTCTGTATTGTTACCAAACCAGACGAATCCCTATTACGTGGCCATGAAAGAAGGCTTTGAGACTGCAGCGGCAGAGAAGGGCTTTAAAGCCGAGGTGCAGATTGCTGAGGACGACGACGCTCAGCAGCTTGCTCAAGCCGAGGCAGCGCTGCAGAAGAATCCATGCGCGTTAGCACTAAATCCGGTTAAGTCTGAGCCGGCCGCAGCAATTGTTAAGGCTGCCAATGACGCAGGGGTTCCAGTATTTACTGTTAACGTGATTGTGGATGAGAGTGCTCTTAGTGCTCAGGGCGGAACGATTATGCAGTACTTGGGTGCGGACAATAAGGCAGGTGGCTCCCAGGTTGCCGAGATGGTTCTGGAAGATATGGGCAAGGATGCCGAACTCAACATTGGTTTCGTCACTGAGCCGGATGAAGTACCCGTTGCGATTCGTGACGAGGGTTTCACCGAGACTATTTCGGGTAACCCGAATGCCAAAGTAGTTGCGAAGGTAGACGGCAATGTTGTGGCTACTGACTCACTGTCGGTAACCAGCGACATGTTGCAGGGCAATCCAGACTTGAACGTGATCTTTGCTTCCACAGGACCCGCAGCGCAGGGAGCTATCGAGGCAGTCAAGGCCGCTGGTCGCGATGTAAAGGTATATGGATTCTGTGCTCCCGACCTAGCAACTGACGATCTATATCCCGGCTGTGTCGCTCAAGAGCCTGCCGATTACGGCAAGCGAGTGATCGAGCAAATTCGCTCATTTGTAGACGGGGAGACTCCTGAGGCTGAAATTCTTCGTGAGCTGAAAGCGTTTCGGCATGGAGAAACTCTAGCGCCGGGTGAAGTTGGCTAATTGAGATTGGAAGGGGCCCGCGTATAGAGCTTATTCTCACGGGCCCCTTCTAAGAGCATTAAGTATAAGAACTTTAGGAGAAGACAATGGCTGCTGGACTGGTAGCGAGAGATCTGCTTAAAGATTACTCAGGCGTGGAAGTGCTCAAAGGCGTATCGGTTGCGCTTCATCCTGGTGAAATAATCGGACTCGTTGGGCACAACGGTGCAGGAAAATCGACTCTCCTAAAAGTATTTTCTGGTGCCCATCGTCATTCAGGGGGAGTGCTAGAAGTAGATGGCGAAGAAGTAAATTTTGCATCGCCGTCCGAGGCGATCGCTGCGGGTGTTTCTACCGTCTATCAAGAGCTATCTTTGCTCCCTAACTTAACCGTTACCCAAAACGTATGGCTGGGTAGAGAGATTCGTCGGCACGGTCAACTCCAACTTGCTGAGATGAGTAAGAAAGCACAGGAGATATTGGACCGCTTCGGAATTGATGCCGACATAGATTCCAAGGTTGGCTCTTTTCCAATGGCAACCCGTCAGCTTCTGGAAATCGCCATTGCAGCCAGCAGAGAAACCAAATACCTGTTGCTAGATGAGCCAACTACCTCGCTGGAGGGGGATCAGGTAGATCAGCTTCTCTCTTACATCCATAAGCTTGCGCGAGAGATGAGTATTGGTGTACTGATCGTTAACCACAAGTTGGATGAGCTCTATCAAGTGGCTGATCGAATTGTAGCGCTAATGAACGGCCGGATAGTCGTCGATGCGGATGCAGCAACAGTGGATCGTTCTCAGGTGGTGCGGGCCATCGCTGGCGATGAGGCAATCGCAGAAGAAGAAAGTCCTACTGAAGCCAATGCAAGGATCGGTAGAGAAGCTCTCGCCGTGAGAAACCTTAATTCGGACAAACTACACAATATCTCCTTTACTGTACATGAAGGAGAGATTCTCGGAATCTATGGATTGAACGACTCTGGAAGAACAGAAACTCTTCGGAGTATTGCAGGTCTGCTTAAGTTTGATTCTGCAGAAATGAAGGTTTTTGACGAACCTTATTCCCCCCGCACTCCGAGCGATGCTATTGCTTCCGACATCGCTTTTGTTACAGAAGAGAGAAAGTTCGACGGAATAGTTCCGTTGATGAATTCGTACCAGAACTTAGCACTGCCGGTACTGAAGAAGTTTAAGAAAGCGGGATTACTAGATCTCGCAGCATTGCGAAAACGCGGCGCTGTTCAACTTAAAGATTTGGAACTACGGGGCAGCCCCTCGCAGCCAGTGAATTCTCTTTCAGGTGGTAATCAACAGAAGGTTCTTCTGGGACGAGCTTTAGTACAGGAACCACGAATCCTACTTTTAGATGAGCCCACCAAGGGCGTCGATATTGGCGTAAAAAATGAGATTTATCGGCTGTTAAAGCGGCTAGCACGGAAAGAAAACATGGCGATAGTCTTTGTATCTTCGGAAGAAGAAGAGGTCCTTTCCCTTAGCGACAAAGTGCTGATATTGGCACACGGCATGCCTGTAATAGAAGCTACGTCGGCAGCGCTGCTCAGTCAGGCCAAGCTCCGGGAACTCTCTTGGACGGAATAGATTCGAAACAAGACTTGGATATAGACCAACCACGATAGATAGATTTCAAGTCGAAGCTGGCACAGTGTCGCTACTGCCAGATTGATTTTGAAAACAGTGGGGATTACTTAAGCAGTGGAGGAAAAATGAACAACTCACAGATGATTGCAAAAGCGCGTAGATACGTGGAACTGGAAGCTCAGGCAGTCGCGGCAGTCGCTCAACAGCTCGATGAAACATTTGTTCGAGCCGCTGTTGCGATAGCCAAGTGTGGTGGCAAGGTCTTTGTTACCGGTGCTGGAACGTCTTCTTTCATCGCGCGGCGAATGGCGCATCTCATGGCAGTTTCGGGAACGCCGGCTCTTTTTATCCCAGCAATGGACGCGCTGCATGGAACCATGGGGGCAATAGAATCTACGGATGTATTGATTGCCATTTCTAAGAGTGGTGAATCCGACGAGGTCTGCAAATTAGTGAAGCTTGTTAACGAAAAAGAAGTTCTTACCGTTGGTCTCACTGAAGGAAGGGGGTCCACGCTCTACGAGGAGGCGGATATCCCCTGCATTACGAACACGATTGATAATGCAGATCCAGGTAACTTCATAGCTATGGGTTCCACGTTGGTTGCCGCTGTATGGGGCGACGCATTAGCTCGCATTTTAATGGATGTTGGCCATTGGCAGCTCGATAAGTCTTTGGATCTTCATCCGGCAGGTGGCGTGGGAAAACGCGTCGATGAGTTGCGCCAACAATTGCGGGGCGAATGAGGTGGCGGAGTATGTACTAGGAGTAGACTTATCTACTCAGTCCGTTACGGTTGAAGCTCGCACTACGGACAACTTCGAATCGGCTGGAATGGCTTCGTCCCCATTACCTCCAGCGGTCGCACCTTCAGCTGAACAAAACCCGGAGGACTGGTGGCAGTCTCTAGTAGCTGCTCTTCGGAAGCTAGGTGAGAGCGGCATCGATCTGAGAAGTATTCGAGCGATTTCAGTTGCCGGGCAGTGCCATGGACTTGTTGCTCTAAATTGCCAGAATGATGTTATCCGCCCGGCCCAACTATGGAATAACACATTAGGCACGCCCCATATATCTGCGCTTGTTGAAAAATTGGGAGCACAACGTTGGGCAAGAGAGTGCGGAACAGTTCCATCACCTGCTTTCACTGTTTCCAAATTGGCATGGCTAATGGAAAACGAGCCGGAAACTGTGAATCAGTTGGAGAAGATTCTTCTCCCTCATGACTACCTAAACTTCCGTCTTACGGGTAATTATGTGACTGACAGATCCGAGGCATCTGGAACAGGTTACTTTAATTCATGCACAAATAGTTGGAATATTTCTCTACTAGAAGATTGTTTCGGTGACGCTAAAGACTGGGCGCGGTTGATGCCTCACGTTCTTGATCCTCAAGGTCAAGCGGGCTTACTAACCCCTGAAAGCGCCACCCAGCTCGGACTGGAGACAGGAATTCCCGTTGGTCCAGGGGGAGGGGATCAGCACCTAGCTGCTGCAGGAATTGGATTACAACCAACAGACGTTTGTTTTTCTCTAGGGACTTCGGGTGTTGTGTTCACGATTTCCGAAATTCCTATAGCTGATACTAGTGGAATGATTGATGGCGTTGCCTCCACTACAGGAACGTGGCAGCCATTGGTTTGCACGCAAAACTTAACTCAGGTAACGGATCTTTTCGCTCAGCTAATGGGAGTTGAGGTTAGTAAACTTGGCGAGATGGCGGTGCAGGCCGATCGTAGATCGCCTCGACCGGTGCTGGTTCCCTATCTGGGTGGTGAGCGTTCACCTAATTATCCTGGGGCTAAAGGTTTACTGGTAGGTATTGATTATGGAATTACTAGGCATCAGCTGGCATTAGTAGTAATTGAAGGGGTGTTGCTCGGGCTGGTTCGCGGGCTAGCGCAAATCGAGCAGCATGGTGTAGACACTAGTGGGCGTGTGGTCGCTATCGGAGGGGCGGCGCGTTCGCGAGGAATAATACAAATTTTGGCCGATCTAATCGACAGGCCTGTAAGTATCCTTGGCTGTCCGGAAGCGACTGTGCGTGGAGCTGGACTGCAAGCTCTGGCTGTGCTGAAAGGCGTGGATTTTGCAAGTTTGCGCGACGAGTATGCACCGAGTTGGGAGACTCCCGTTGTGCCGCGCAAGGAACCAGCATGGCCAGATCTATACGACACTTACATCCGTAGTTGTGCGATAGCAGGCCGGTGGGATGTGTAATCAGACAAACAAAGTGATGGAAAACTTTGGTGATGACTTGGATCGATCTAATTTAGAGAAAGTCTGGCCTTCAGTATTTTCTGCCATCTCTTTAGCTGCTGTTTGCGAAGCACAAACTAAGCGGCGCCTTGATAGGGACTTAACGAGTGGAACGCGAACCCTCGAAAAGATCATAGAAGAGGTTGGTAGGGGGCCTTGTCGAGGCGTACACATTGACTTGATGGACGGTAAAGCGACGCAAGAAAAATCGTGGACTCCTGAAGAAACGGTGAAAGCTAAGTCGGCCCTCGGGCTTGAGTTCCATGTGATGACGCAGCAATCGGCATCTGATGCACTGCTACTCTTGAGAGCACGCCCACGTTCTAGGGTGATTGTAAGCTTGGCAGATCTGCCGAAGTTGGTGGCTGAAGTTGGCGGTGCCGGTGAAACTGCAAAGCTAGCGAAAGTGTCGCCGAGTGGTAGGGGTAATATAGGCGCTTCGTTGAAGCCAGATGAACATCCACGAGATATTCCGGTCGAACTAAATCAGCTAAGTTGCGTCCTTATCATGGGCTACGAACCAGGTGATTCAGACGGTATCTTTATCAAATCGGTGCTAGATAAGGTTCCAGAACTTATTCGAATGCGTAAAGAATCTAATACGAGCTTCGCCATCAAAATTGATGGAGGGGTTAAGCTTTCGGATGTGCCTTACCTAGAAAAAATAGGAATAGATGAGTTTGTGGTGGGCCGGGACTATTTCAGGCACTTTTTAAAATGACGTATCTTCAAATAAACGGCAAATCTATCTTTTTGCTATTTGATCTTTTCTCAAAGTTTGGTTATTATATTTCCATTTATTGAAAAAGTGTGCTAATTATGAGAACCTCAACGAAATGTTTCGGTTCTGTGTGTGCTGAAAGTTGTCGCTGTCATGACTGAAATTGTTTTATGTCACTGAAAAAATCGTATAAGTCACCTCTTTAAAGCATCGGAGTGCATGAACCAATATAAGATCACTTAAGATAACAAAATGTCGATCACGTGTATGCGCACGACATGTTTAGGTGCCATGTTTTATTTCTTAAGAAGTATCCAGTGCGCTAACATGCGGCAGGGAAGTATCACACAACTTGGCGCAATTTCTAGACAAGAAGTGCTGTATTCTTATGAGTTGTCTTGCTGAATTGCGTAGCGCTCTTCCAGAATCTATGTCGTGGGTCACAAAAGGTAGTCTTGGGGGGTAAGGTCCCGTGTGGCACGCCGCGAGTGGCAGAATGGGGGGAATGGCTTTCCAATGGGTGAGAAGGAAATATTCGTCAAGTCCAAAGAACGTGTGACCGAGCACGGCGAAGTATTCACTCCGCCGCATATTGTTGATACAATGTTGGATCTGGTCAAGGGGGAGTCTGAACGTATTGACTCGCGGTTTCTCGAATCAGCCTGTGGTGAAGGCAACTTTCTGAAGCAAGTGCTTAGGCGTAAGCTGTCGACGGTTCAGCAAAAGTACGGAAAGAACGAATTTGAGCGGCGTCACTATGCTTTGCTGGCATTCTTATCACGTTCTCATAGTGGCAGGTAAAGGTGCAGGTGTTGGCATAGAAGCTCTTCCACCGGTACGTCGCGCAATAGGAGATGGAATCGAGACAAAAACGATCACGCTTTCTTGTGGAAAGCTGACCACCGGTGTCACGGTGAAGCAGTGGTCATCGATCTTGATGTTGCGTAACCTCGCCAGTCCAGAGACTTATTTCCAGGCAGCGTTTCGTGTGCAGTCTCCGTGGTCCATTAAGAACCCAAATGGCGACAATCCCTCAAAGGAGGAAGTCCTCAAGCCTGTTGCTTTCGTCTTCGATTTCGCACCGACTCGAGCTCTTCGGCAGGTAGCAGACTATGGTGCTGGGCTCAATCCGCAGATGTCGAACCCGGAGAATGCCGTTGCTGAGTTGGTGAGTTTCCTTCCAGTGCTCGCTTATGACGGGGCGAATATGACGCAAATAGATGCCGGAAGCATCCTTGACATCGCAATGTCAGGCACGTCAGCAACCTTATTGGCGCGCAAGTGGGAGTCTGCGATTCTGGTGAACGTAGACAACGCTACGTTGCGCAAGATTATGAACAACGAAGCCGCAATGGAAGCCATTATGAACATCGAGGGCTTCCGCTCGCTTGGGTCAGACGTCTTCGAAACGGTCGTTAACAAGAGCGAGTCAGTGTCGAAAACCAAGAAGCAAAAAGGCGACACTCTTTCAGGAGACAAAAGAAAGGAACTTACAGCAGAGGAAAAGGAATACAAGTCCAAGCGCAAGCAGATTCAAGAGAAGCTCATCAAGTTCGCTACGCGCATTCCGGCATTTATGTACCTGACAGACTTCCGGGAAAATACGTTGCAAGACGTAATCACAAAAATAGAGCCTGACTTGTTCAAGACAGTAACTGGTTTGACAGTTGATGATTTTCATCTCCTCGTAGACTTGGGGGTATTCAACTCGATCCACATGAATCAGGCCGTTTTCGCGTTTCGTCGTTATGAGGACGCATCGCTTAGCTACACAGGCATCCGCTCGCACAAAGAGCTCAGAGATGTGGGCCTCTTCGACACAGTCATCACTCTTGAGGACTGAAATATCGCGGCGTGGACCGACGAAAGTGCGGAGGCGGACATGACACCTCAGATCATTGACCTGGAACAGCAACGCTTCGACGGTATGCCAGTTTTGGGATCCCACCGACCCGGATACTCCTACCATCTGTATCGCCGCCACAAAGACACCCTGCGCGAACAGCCCGGCACACTGCCGCGCTCCAGCGCCTCCGGCGTGATCGTCATGAACGAGCACGCCGGAACACACATCGACGCGCTATGCCACCAGGCAGACGATCTGCACTTCTACGGGTGCTCATCTCGCGCAGACACCCTCGAAAATTACGACGGATTTTAGAAGGAGGCGCGGAAAGCATTCCCATCATTGATGCGCCCGGCGTGCTGCTCGACGTGGCCGCGCGATCAGAAAACGGTCGCGTCCCACCCAGAACCCAGGTCACCGCGCAGGACCTCGAAGACTGTGCACGCGACCAACGCACCCACATCGAACCGGGAAGCGTGATCTTTGTTCGACTGGGCAACGACATCAACTGGGATAATGCCGAGCGCCACCTCGACGGCCCCGGCATTCACCCGAGTGCGTCTCAATGGCTGGCGACGTATCGACCAATTGCGGTAGGCACTGATAATGTCGCGTGGGACCTGCCCGGACTGAGCCGATGCCGGCTGGGCGGAAGTATCCTGATGCGTCGCCAGGTCAGATTCGCCAGCGTCAGTGGCCCCAGTGGAACATCCACTGATCAGCGCAATCGATGCACTGATGGTCACCAGAGTCTTCGCCAGGTGGCGCATAAACGCACTCTCACTTTCTAACAGTGAATTAGGAATTGCTTAGTTACGTTAGGCACAACTTTTAATGAAAGCAACATCGATGAGCGTGATCTGCCCTGCACCCCCTGATCCGCCACGCCGGCGCTCGCCTTAAACACTGCGCGTAGCGCACACTGTCCGAACTTTTCGCTCGCCTCCGCAATCCGCCATGCCAGCGCTGACCGTCGGCGCTGATCGTCAAGCAGCCGTCTGCGTGCACAATCTCCTCAATCTAGAGGAGAAAAACGCACAATCCCCTAGATTTAAGGGAAGAAAATGCACGAAGCCCTAGATTTAGGCAGAAAATTGCACAAACCCCTAGATCAACAAGGTCTGTCGCGGGCGTCGCTGAAGCTAATGCCGGCTGACGTGGACACATGGAAAAGAGTGCTGAAAAGGCTCTCTTTTTTCCAGGGCATCGTGCACGAGGTCGCCTTAGATCTAGGGGAATGTGCATGTGGTGGCCTTAGATCTAGGGGAATGTGCACAACGAGGCGTCAAATCGACGGCTTCGGCCTCTAGGAGGTGCAGCGCGTGATCTTCGGCTCAGTCGCTGCCAACACACGTAAGGCGGAAATCACCGCACCATGAAGTGACCCAAACTACTTGATGTGACGTAGTAGTAGGTGTACAGTGTTTACTACATCAGACGTAGTACTTCACATGGAGTACTTGCTGAGGGGCATACACATCACCACAACAGTGCGGCGACGGGATCACAAAGGGAGGAACCCGCATGGTCAGTAGTGAAGTTCTGCGCGGATGCACGGAACTGATGATTCTGCGAGTTCTGCTCGACTCGGACAGCTACGGCTACGAAATATCCAAATCCATCACCGAACTGAGCAACAGTGACTTCGTCATGAAGGAAACGACGTTGTACTCCGCATCCAAGCGCCTTGAAAAAGGCGGATATGTGACCTCGTACCCCGGCACCCGAACCGGCGGAAAACCTCGGACTTACCTCCATATCACCACAGAAGGACGTACCTATTACCATGACAAGTGCTCCGAGTGGAACGACACCAAAACCCTCGTTGATCAATTCATTCGTTGAGGAGTAATCATGAAAGCCATCAAGCAATATCTCGAGTACATGTTCTCATCCCTTCCCCACACCCCTGAAACCGACCAGGCCCGCAGTGAAATGCTCGAGCTGATGGAAGACAAATACGACGAACTCCTGGCGCAGGGACTGCCCGAACACTACGCACTGTCCCAGGTCATCGCTGACTTCGGAGATGTTGATGAGTTGGCAGCAGAATTGGGAGTAGCCGCTCCAGCCCAGGCCGCATCACCCCAGTCGGCAGCGGCAAGCCAGGTGGACGATCCCCAGGTGACAGCACCGACCGAGCGCACAGTCACCCTGGCTGATACACCGATTCAGATCAGTCCTGAACGAGCCGCCGAGTTCATTGAGCATCGACGCAAACGGGCACGCCCCATCGCCTTGGGAGTGGCAGCATTTATCCTGTCTCCAATCGCTTTGATCTGCGGTGGCATGGTGGCTGACGGACGCGGCGAGACCGTTGAGATGATCGCTGGTGCCATCGGATTGACAGTAGTGGCAATTCTGGTCTGCCTCGGACTGTACTTCATGCTGAAAAACCCCTACTCAGGTGAGTATGAGGACATGTCGAAGAAGATTCTGGCGCCCACCATTTCCGCAACGTATCGAACTGAGCAGCAGAAGAAGGAGTTTAAGCCGACATATTCGCGTGCTGTTACGATCTCCGTGATCTCCTACATCGTCGGGCTACTGATTTTGATACTTGGCAGTATACTGTCGGACGTGTTCGGGGACGGGATACTGGCAATCTGCTTTGCTCTCTCCCTGATCGTCTTCGCCGTCGCGACCTACAGCATTACTGCAGTTCAGACTGTTATGAACGGCATGAACGTCATCTTGCAGGTTGAAGAGTACGACCTGGCCAAGAAGACCTCACACAGCCCTCTGGGCATGATCAGCGGAGTGTACTGGCTGCTGACCGTTGCAATCTTCCTGGCGGTGTCATTCCTGGGCAGTTGGGAAACCTCGTGGCTGGTGTGGCCGATCGCCGGACTGATTTACGGCGCGATCGTGGTGGCCACGAACTACATGTTCAGCACGGAAAAGTAGAAGCATCGCAATCATCTGAGCTTCACCCCGACGAACGGTCTCTCGAGTGGCCTGATCGGCGGGGTGAGGTGTCATGGGCCGGGGCCTTTGTGGTGTCAGCCTCAAGTGATCACAGTGAGATCCTCGGGATGATCCAAATGCTACGATGAGGAATTGCAACTCGTTACTGAACCGTTGTTGTCCGTTGAGGATCTCGAAAGATTCGGCGCAATATCCGCCTACAGTGACGTTTTTCCAATGAGTATGGCCGGTTGGTGGGATACGGATCATCATCCCTGCTCCGTAGGTCAGACACAGAAGGTGAGCGTCGTGAGTCACAAAGAAAAAAGCGCGCCCGTTTCGCGCGACCCTTACACTGCAGCGGAAGTATCGGCTGATTCGCATATCCAGACACTGACTGACGAGGAATACGAGGCATTCCTGTCACGTGCGCAGTCATTGGTGCCGATCGAGGCGACAGTGCAATGGGATCGCGTGGACGCACTGCATGAGAGCCGCGACCTTTGTGAGGGGTCCCGCCACCTGTGGACTGATGGGCACTATGAAGCAGTCTTAACCTTGAAGTCGTATGAGACTCATCGTGTACCGTTCCTGTGGTCTCGTGGCGGGCCGGTCTGGAATGAGCGCCCCCTGCCTCAGTTGAACGACGCATGATCGATGACCTAGCCGCGTACGTCAAGAAATCACGCAGTGATGCCACGTTCCTCAGAATTGTGGCGAGCCTTCAGGCGCAGTGCCTGCCGTGCAGCGATGCCGTGGCCTACGATCGTACGGTGATGCTGGACCTTAAGGGCGATGAGGACTCCGATGTGCTCGCTCGCATGAAAAAACGAGGGCGACGCGACGCGCGGAAAGCCCTGCGCGAGATCGATTAGAGTGCTATTCACACCTATACCTCTTTGAGCGCTGAAGAATTTCGCCCTCTTGTCGAGATCATGAACAATCTCGGCAGCGCGGAACACTTCGCCACCTTCACGGGCGATTACTACCATGACTTCCTGACTGCATTGGCACAGGGGATGCGGCAACACTGATCACCTACGCCCCCGAAGGTCAATCTTCGGCCTGGTTGATGATGACCCATGCGCACGACCTCGCCACCTACTACTTTGCCGCTGCCACGCCTCAGGCCAAACGCGAACTGGCTCCCGACGCCTTGGTGTGGAAGATGATTCAGGTGGCCCGCGAACGCAAGTGCCACACCCTGGATCTGATGGGAATCGGCTCAGAAGACGCTCCCCAGTTCGCCCACCTCGATACGTTCAAGACGAAATTTGCTGCCGAACCGACACAGGTGTGGACGTACGGGGAAATCCCGATCAACATGCTTCGTTACCGCCTGGTCCTGCGTCTCACCGAACTGCGTGATCAGCTGGCGCGCATTCGAACAGTGATGCGGCACGCCCCTCGTCAATAACGAGGGAGCCAACTGTCGGGCAGGGACGCGATCACTGCACGATGTGACGTTGCATAAGACATCCCGCCCGGGCCTTGATGCGGTGGCGCCTGAGCGAAAACCGTGACTACGCTGGATCAAAACGGCTGACGATGAACGGGCAGGAGGTATCCATGACACGCGGATCACCTCGAGCGCCGGATCCCGAACCCGCAGCAGACTCCGTGCCGGCACTGACACCACTGCCGTTTCCACATGTGCGCACCGAGGCCCCTTCTCTCGACGGGACACCTCTGGCACGCGAAAGATTTCCTTTCTCCGTCGTTGCCAAACCCTCTGGTGCGGCGTGCAACCTCGACTGTCAGTACTGCTTCTTTCTGTCGAAGGAACTGCTCTACGACGTGCCGCGCCAACGCATGAGCGAGGACACGCTGGAGCGATACATCGCAGAGTTCCTGGCCGCCAGCGCCGACGGCGAGGTGACGATGCTGTGGCAAGGTGGCGAGCCCACCTTGCGCGGACTCGACTTTTTCAGACGTGCCGTCCAGCTGTGCGAGGATTACCGCCGCCCCTCGCAACGCGTTGTCCACGCGATTCAGACCAACGCCACTCTGATCGACCGCGACTGGGCGCAATTCCTGGCCAAGCACGACGTCCTGGTTGGTGTGTCGATTGACGGGCCTGAGGCGCTGCACGATGCCTACCGACTGAATAAGGGTGGCCGCGGCACACACACGATGGTGATTCGAGGGTGGCGATACCTGCAGGAAGCCGGTGTGCGCTGCAATGTCCTGTGCACCGTTCACCATGCGAACGAACACCACGCCCGCGAAGTGTACGAGTACTTCCGCGATGAGCTGGGCGCTGAGTTTATGCAGTTCATTCCCATCGTGGAGCGCGTCGACCCCGAATATGCTGATCTGGCTGAAAACGGCTGGCGCGGCGAAGGGGAGCGCGCTCCGAGCGTGTTCTACCGTCAGCATGGCTCGGATGTGACATCACGCAGCGTGGACCCTGAGGCGTACGGCCAGTTCCTCTCCACCGTTTTCGACTGCTGGGTTAAGCGCGATGTGGGGCGCGTCTTCGTCCAGGATTTCGATTCAGCCTTGTCTGCGCTTTTCGGTGCCGCGTCGGTGTGCGTGCATGCGCCCGAGTGCGGATTCAATTTCGCCATGGAATTCAACGGCGATGTGTACGCCTGCGACCACTGGGTTGAACCTGACTGGCTTGTGGGAAACGTGGCATCGGACGCGTTTGCTGACCTGGCCCGAACTGACACGATGGGCCGCTTTTCACGCAAGAAACGCCTCGAGCTGACCGGACAATGCCGGCGTTGCCCGTACCTGCAGCTGTGTTATGGCGGATGCCCGAAGGACCGCTTCGTTCGCTCGGTCGACGGAGAGTACGGGCAGAACTATCTGTGCGCCGGATACGAGCACTTCTACCGACACATCAGCGCTGACCTGGAGCGCATGGCGGGCCTGATTGTCTCGGGCCGGCCCGCCAGCGACATTATGAATGACACGCGAAAGGGAACATGCAGGACATGATGAGCATTGTTGCAGCGTTGGCAGTCGGATTAGCGGTGGGTGTCGTGGTGGGCGCGCTGGGCGCCGGCGGCGGCATCTTGTCCGTCCCGATCCTGGTGTATCTGCTGGGGCAGAGCCCCCATTCTGCCGCCGCTTCGTCGCTGGTCATCGTGGCTCTGACCGCCGTCGTGTCAATCGTTGACCACCAGCGCCACGGACGGGTTCGAATCAAGGAAGGGCTCATTTTCGGAGCCCTGTCGTGCATCGGGTCCCTGGCCGGTTCACGCCTGAGCGTGCTGGTAGACGGCACCATCCTCATGCTCTGTTTTGGCGCATTGCTGCTGTGCGTGGGCACACTCATGATCTGGCGAGTGTTGCGCCGTGCCGGATCGTCATCCGGCGATGCGTCCACAGATGCCCTCGACGATACTCCCGCTGATGGTGCTGATGGCGACGATGCTGACCCTTCCTCCACCCGTATTGACGAGGGTGCCCGCGCGCCTCGTCGTCTTTTCTCACTGGACGGCGTCAACGTCTGGGCACTGATCGCTGCGGCAACACTGACAGGCTTCCTGACTGGCTTTTTCGGTGTCGGCGGCGGGTTCGCGGTTGTTCCGATGCTGGTGCTGGTGCTGAAATTCCCGATCAAGGAAGCGTCAGGCACGTCGCTGTTGATCATGATCATTGCCTCAGCGATGGGACTGCTATCTCGGGTGGGAACTCACGTGAGCGTCGATTGGGTTGTGACACTGTCGTTCGCGGCTGCCTCAATGGTGGGTGGAATCTTCGGCGGAAAATTGACCACTCGAGCCAAAGACAGCACCCTGACACTGACTTTCGGTGGGCTGCTGTTAATCGTCGCCGTAGCGACGCTGGTCTCCACAGCTGTGGCACTGTGAGCAACGGTTGCCGTCAGGCACAAGAAGTACCGACGAAAGCCTGAACACCCGCCTTGTGAGAGGTGTTACTAAATTGTGTCCATTTAACGGTGGCAGCCTACTCACTATGGTGGCATGATGGGAAACATCCTGTTGAGAGCGCTCTCAGCCTGTGAACACAATGAGAGAGCGCTCCCAAAGGTGGCCTTATCAGGGCGCTGGTCCATGCGCATCGGCAATGGACGACACCATCACATACGAAGGAGTAGTTGTGAGATCGAGAAAAATGATGGGCACCATCGGGGTGTTCTCAATTGGCGCACTTGCGTTGGCAGCCTGCTCGTCAGGCGGAGGATCGGAATCTTCAGCATCAGGCGAGGCTGGCGGCGGATCAGACGGCGACATCACGCTGACTGTCGCAACATTCAACGAATTTGGCTACGACAACCTCTTTGACGAATACATGGAGTCACATCCGGGCATCAAGGTCGAGCAGAAGAAAGCGGCCACCTCGAACGAAGCCCACGACAACATGCTCACCCGTCTGGCAGCAGGATCCGGACTGTCGGACATCGAAGCAATCGAAGTGGACTGGTGGCCCGAACTGAAGCAGTACCCAGATGAATTCGTCGATTTGAGCTCACCTGACGTTGAGGGTCGCTGGCTGGACTGGAAGGCCGAAGCTGCGATGACTGAAGATGGCAAGCTGATGGGCTACGGCACGGATGCCGGTCCGGAAGCCATCTGCTACCGCGCAGACATGTTCGAAAAAGCCGGCCTGCCAACTGATCGCAATGAGGTGGCCAAGCTGCTGGAAGGCGACTGGGACAAGTACTTCGAAGTCGGCAAACAGTTCGTCGAGGCAACCGGAATTCCGTGGTTTGACGGTGGAACCGGTACCTACCAGGGTATTTTGAACCAGGTTGAACAGCCCTTCGAAGAGTCTGACAACACCGTGATCCCGCTGGACCAAAACGACACCATCAAGAAGGTGTACGACCAGGTACTGAAGGCGTCGGTCGAGGATAACCTGTCTGCCCACCTGTCACAGTGGTCGGAAGACTGGACCAACGCATTCCAGAATGATGGTTTTGCCACGATGCTGTGCCCGCCGTGGATGCTCGGCGTTGTCGAAGGAAATGCTGAAGGCGTCGAAGGCTGGGACGTGGCTCCTGTCTTCCCCGGTGGCGGTGGCAACTGGGGCGGCTCCTACCTGACTGTTCCTGCGCAGGGCGCACACCCGGAGGAAGCCAGGGAACTCGCAGCCTGGCTGACCGCACCCGAACAGCAGATCAAGGCATTCGAGACCAAAGGCAACTTCCCCTCGCAGCTGGAAGCACTGGATTCTCCGGAGCTGACCGAATACACCAACGAGTTCTTCAACAACGCTCCGATCGGGCAGATCTTCTCTGACATGTCGAAGAAGATCACGGTCCAGCCGTACAAGGGACCCAACTTCTTCGCTCTGACCACGCTGGTCACCGACGGCATTACGCGCGTCGATGTCGACAAGACTGATGATGCCCAGGCGTCCTGGGACAAGGTTATTGCTGAATACAACCAGCTTGATCTTCAATAACTCCTCACTGTGAGACTGTGGCGGGCTCAAAATGAGCCCGCCACAGTCCCCAGCTCATCGGATCCATCTTGCACATTCGTGCTTTTCTACCTGAAAGAACGCAGGAAAACCCATGTCGAGCGATGCTGCCACTGCGCGCGTTACATGGCGAGATCGTCTCAGTAGATTCGAGTACAAAGCCTCTCCGTACCTGTACATTTCGCCATTCTTTATTGTTTTCTCCGTGACCGGATTGTTCCCCCTGGTCTATACAGCCTGGGTGTCCGTCCATAAATGGCACCTGATCGGTGGGGATAAAGGGTTCAACGGAGTTGAAAACTACGCAGCCGTTCTGGACCATTCAGTCTTCTGGATCGCGCTGCGCAATACATTCTCAATTTTCTTACTGTCCTCAGTTCCGCAGATCATCGCCGCGATATTCATTGCCTGGGTGCTCGATGCCAATTGCGTGCCAAGACATTTTGGCGCATGGGTGTGCTGCTGCCTTACGTTGTGGCGCCTGTGGCCGTGGCCCTGATCTTCTCGAAAGTTTTCGCTGACCAGTCAGGCATGATCAACACGCTGCTGGGCATGGTGGGCATCAGTCCGATCGGCTGGCATGCCAACGCTCTGGCCTCCCATATCGCTATTGCGAATATGGTGAATTTCCGCTGGACGGGGTACAACGCTCTGATTCTTCTGGCCGCCATGCAGGCGATTCCGCGTGAACTGTACGAAGCGGCAACCGTTGACGGGGCAGGCCCGGCCCGCCAGTTCTTTTCGGTGACGATCCCGCAGCTTCGGTCGACCATTATTTTCGTTGTCATCACCTCCACTATCGGCGGCCTGCAGATCTTCGACGAGCCGCGCATGTACGACACGATGGGTGGTGGCGGCGCCGACAACCAGTGGCTGACCCTGACGATGTACCTGTACCAGGTCGGGTGGGGCGCGCAAAAGAGCTTCGGTAAGGCATCTGCCGTGGCATGGCTGCTCTTCCTCATCATCGTTTTCTTCGCGGCGATCAACTTCCTCCTGACCAAGCGAATTTCCTCCTCCGGTCAGAGGGTTTCCCGTGCTGAGAAGCGCGAGGCGCGTCGGCGCGCCGTCGAAGCACAACATCGCTCCGACAAATCGGGTGCGCAGCACGAACTGGTTGCCACCTCGGCCGCACACTCCGATCACCGTTCGGCACATTCAACTTCTGCAGGGAAAGGAGCTGACCTGTCATGAGTACCCTTGAAGGTGCTTACCAGCCGTCGATTGCCATGATTGAGCAGCGATGCGGCAAAAGGGCTGCGCGCGCAGCGGCGCGCGCGAGAGCCAGGCAAGACCGTCGTCGCACCATCAGGGCACGGACTCAGGAAGGAAAGAGCCAGGCTGCCTCGTCAGTTCAATCAACTGCTCATGAGCTCTCCGAACCTGTGCGGAAAAAGCGTGGCCGGCGCGCGGACACACCCGAACATCGTGGTTTCGGCACGACCCAGCGGCCGCGGTGGTACAAGTACGCACTGCTGGTAGTGATCCTGCTGATCTCTGCTTACCCGCTGTACTTCGCGTTTTTGCTCGCTTCGTCCACCGCGCCTGACATTGCCAAGAATCCGATTCCCTCCCTGATTCCGGGCGGGCACCTGATCGAGAATATTCAGCGCGTCCTCAACTCCGACATCAACGTGTGGGGGGCGTTCATCAACTCGGTGATCGTCGCAGTGATCTCGTCCGCCTCTGTGGTGTTCTTCTCGATGCTGGCGGGTTACGCGTTTTCGAAGCTGCGTTTCCGCGGGCGTGAACCGCTGCTGACCTTCATCATCGCGACGATGGCGGTGCCCGCACAGCTGGGCGTTGTCCCGCTGTTCATGGTGATGACAAAACTGGGATGGAGCGGCAAACTCGCCTCCGTCATCGTGCCGGGCATGGTCAGCGCATTCGGCGTGTTCTGGATGACGCAGTACATCCGCGACGCACTGCCCTACGAACTGATCGAGGCAGCCCGCGTGGATGGCGCCTCCATGTTCCGCACGTTCTGGTCAGTGGCGATTCCAGCTGCACGACCCGCCGCGGCGATGCTTGCCCTGTTCACGTTCGTCGGCTCATGGACCAACTTCTTCTGGCCGTTCATCGTTCTGGGCGCGAAAAACCCAACACTGCCCGTTGCACTGCAACTGCTGCAAGCCTCCTACTTCAAGGACTACTCCCTGATCATGGCAGGCGTCGTCGTGGCAACGGCACCACTGATTATTCTGTTCTTCCTGGCCGGACGACACCTCGTCTCGGGCGTCATGCAAGGAGCTGTCAAAGGATGACCACACTCACTTTCCCTGAAGATTTTCGATGGGGCGTCGCCACCGCGGCAGCTCAGGTTGAAGGCGGCGCATACGAGGGCGGGAAAGCTGCGTCCATCTGGGACGTTCACTGCCAAACCCCGGGCGCCATCATCGACGGATCCACTATCGACGTCGCATGCGACCACCTCCACCGCATGAAAGAAGACGTCGCCTTGATGAAAGACCTCGGTGTCGGCACCTACCGATTCTCCGTGTCGTGGGCGCGGGTCATGCCTGACGGGCACACTCTCAACGAAGAAGGCCTGGCGTTCTACAGTGACCTGATCGATGAGCTCGGCGCAGCGGGAATCAAGCCGTGGCTCACGCTCTACCACTGGGATCTGCCGCAGGTCCTGCAGGACGAGG
Source organism: Pauljensenia sp. UMB10120 (assembly GCF_030212035.1). NCBI lineage: Bacteria > Bacillati > Actinomycetota > Actinomycetes > Actinomycetales > Actinomycetaceae > Pauljensenia > Pauljensenia sp. UMB10120. The sequence goes on from NZ_JASODH010000004.1 coordinate 225,890, forward strand.
GCGGCTGGACAAACCGCCACACCGCCGAACTGTTCGCTGATTACGCAGCCGCCGTATACGACCGTTTTGGCGCCCGCGTGGACGTGTGGACAACGCTGAACGAACCGTGGTGCTCGTCATTCCTCAGCTACGCATGCGGTGAGCATGCACCCGGTCACACCAGCCCTGATGAGGCTGTGGCGGCGGCGCACCACCTGCTGTTGGCGCACGGACTGGCGATACGTGCCATCGACGCCCTCGCCAATGAAAAAGGTGAGGAGCCGACGCGTGGAATTACCTTGAACTTCACTGTCGCACACCCCGCTGACCCGGATAGCGAGGCTGATCGTGATGCCGCCAGACGAATTGACGGGCTACACAACCGTATCTTCCTCGACCCCATTTTCCGCGGCGAATACCCTGCTGACGTGGTCGAAGACATGCGTCTGGAAGCCGACATCATGCAGTATGTACGCCCCGGAGACATGGAGACGATTCATGTGCCGATCGACGTGCTGGGCGTCAACTTCTATAACGGAATGGCAGTGGCCGCACCTGAGGATGGATACAGGAAATCGGTGCCTGCACCGAATGCGCAGGGAGTGCTGCGTTCCAGCCCGGAAGTCGGTTCATCGTCTGTGCGCGTAGTCTCGCGCAACTTGCCGCTGACAGATATGGGATGGGAAGTCGACGCTCACGACCTGTACCTGCTGCTCACCGACCTATATCAGAAATACACCGGGCCGGCAGGAGCTGACCTTGTGGTGACCGAGAACGGTGCCGCCTACCCTGATGCTGCTGATGAACACGACTACGTTGACGATTCACACGACCGTTTGGTGTACATTCGTGATCATCTGGCAGCTGTTCACCAGGCAATTGACGAGGGCGCCCGCGTGCGCGGCTACCTGGAATGGTCACTGATGGACAATTTCGAATGGGCATTGGGATATTCGAAGCGATTCGGCATCGTGCGCGTCAACTATGACACGCTCGAGCGAGTACCGAAGGCTTCAGCGCTGTGGTACCGCGACGTCATGCGCACCGGAACGCTGAAGATTCCAGACGCCCAGGAATAGAGGATGAGTCATGGGAGTCCCACGCACGGGCGCAGTGCGCCTTGAGGACGTGGCGCGTGCAGCTGGCGTGTCACGTGCAACGGCATCGCGTGTCGTGCGCGGGGATGCCCGTGTGTCACCGCAGAAAGTGCGCGCCGTGCAGCGCGCTGTCAAGGAGCTGAACTATCGGCCTAACCGTGCGGCCCGTTCGCTCGTGACACGGAGAACTGACACGATCGCGCTGATTGTGCCTGAGCCGGATCAACGCATCTTTTCCGACCCGTTCTTTTCTTCGGTTGTGCAGGCGGTTGTCTCCAGCCTGGATGACACGGACGTGCAACTGGTTCTGGCATTTGCAGACAAGGAAGGCCACCACCAGCGCCTGCGACCATTCCTGTACGACGGGCATGTGGACGGTGCGATCGTGACTTCTCATCACCAGATCCCCGGCCAGGTTGAAACCTTCATGCACGCGCCCATTCCAATCGTGTTCATCGGACGACCCGAACAATCCACCTCCTTTGAGTCGTGGGTCGATGTGGATAACAAGCAGGCTGGTCGTATGGCTGCCCGCCGACTGGTCGAGGGTGGATCGCGCAAACCGGCTATTATCACCGGATCAACGGATATGGTGGCAGCGCAGGATCGTCTGGCTGGTTTCTGTGATGAGCTGCGAACTCACGATATCGAGGCACTCGTTGTCAACGGCTCGTTCACTGCTGAATCGGGAGCCCGGGCGGGGTATCAGTTGATAGAGCCGATTCAGCGCGGCGAAGTTGACGCTGTTTTTTCCTCGTCGGACCTGATGACGATGGCCGCAATCAATGTGTGGCGTGACCAGGACATTCGCATACCGGATGATGTTTGCGTGGTGTCGATCGACAACTCGGAAATGGGAGCGAGCTTCACTCCGCCATTGACGTCACTGACGAACCCTGCTGATCAGATGGCTGACGTTGCCACGCGGATGCTGCGTGACCTGATCAACGGCGAACATACGGAAGCTCCTGTCTTGCTGCCCTGTGAGCTGGTGGTCCGCGCATCAGGTTAGAGTGGAGCATGCACAAGCCCGAATCGAGCGCACGTGATGACGACTCAGCTGTGCCTTGTGATGCGCACAGGAACAGGCGTCAGCGCTGTGATACCGATAGCTGTGAAGAGGAGCGCCCACTGAGCACGTGGCAATTCACGGGAACCCTGCGCACGTACCAACGCGACATTCTTGCCACTTTGACACCAGGCCCGGATCATCCCCTGCATATTGTGGCGCCGCCAGGAGCAGGCAAAACACTGGTCGGCCTGATGCTGGCCATGCGTTCAGGATGGAAAGCCGTTGCACTGGCTCCCACGACAACTATTCGCCATCAATGGGCTCTGACTGCCACGAAGCTGAGCCGGGCGGCCGCCGCCTATGCACCCGTGCCGGACGATGAACCTCAAGCTACGATCAGCGAAGATCCGGAACTGGTCGGCGATTTCACTTCGCTGACATATCAGGCATTGTCCACCGTCCGCAGCACAGATGCTGTTGCTGATTTGGCGCGGGAGCAGTGGATCGACGACCTGGTGGATGCGGGCCGCTCAGTGCAGGCGGCTGACGAATGGTTGAAAGATCTGAAGAGCTCAAATAGCGCGGCTTATCGCTCCGGCATTTCTCGTCGAGCCTCCAAGATCCGCACAACCCTGACAGCGCAGGATCCTAAGCTGGTGGAACGCGTACTGCACCCTCATGCAATTGCTGCAATTGATCGGATAGTTCAGGCTGGCGTGCGCACAGTCATCCTTGATGAATGCCATCATCTGCTTGACCACTGGGCACTGGTTATCGGACTGCTGTTGGCGCGTATTCGTGCCAGTGGCCGCGAACCGATCGTGATCGGTCTGACCGCCACGCTGCCCAGTGTGGACGATGGCCGCGCATTTGACACCTATTCAGGTCTGTTCGGTGACGTCGACTTTGAGGTTCCGACCCCTGCCGTCGTTCGGGAAGGCAACCTTGCACCATACCGGGATCTTGTGTGGTTCACTGAGCCGGCAGATGATGAAATCACATTCCTTACCTCTCATGATCGCCAATTGCGTAGATTTTTGAAGGCAGTTTTTGCAGGGGGTGAAGGCCTCGACTTTTTGTTGGAATCAATAGGTTTCATAGGTATAGACGGCGAGCAGCCTACAGGTATAGATGCACAATTGGAGGCCGATTATGCATTCACGGAATCAGCTGCGCAGATTCTGATTCACACCCACGGTGATCACCCTGCAGCACTCACACTGCCCAGACTGATCGGCAACAGACGCCCCAGCATCGACAGCGCCATACGGGTGTGTGCACGCTTCGCGTTGGAGAAGATTCTGCCGGATGCGAGCCGAGCCGATGAATGGCACGCGATGCGCCGCACACTCAAAGACTTTGGATATTACCTGACTGACAGAGGGATCCGTGCGGGTCGGAATCCGGTTGACACCGTCATGGCGCAGTCACACGCCAAGAACGATGCGGCCGTCGATATTGTGCATCACGAGCTGGCAAGCGCGGACGGTCAACACGTTCGGGCAGTTATCGTGTGCGACTTTGCCACTGAAGGGAATCGACGAGGGCGCTCCACCGGCCCCGTTGCCAGCGCGGTGGAATGTTTTGCCCGAGTGTGTGCTGACGCGACAACAGCGGGACTGCACCCGATTTTGCTGACCTCACAGCACCTGCATGTTGCCAGCGCTGACGCGCAGTGGATCATTCCCGCCCTTGAAGAACTCAGCGGTCTGCGCCTGGCAGTTAATAGCGGTGACGAGAACGAGCCGGAACAGGCAGACCACCTGGTGACCAGAGTCAAAGTGGAATCATCCTCCCCCTCTGCGGCAGTGCTTGTCAGAGCGGTATCCACACTGATGGAGCAAGGCACAGTACGTCTGCTGGTCGGCACCCGAGGCTTGCTGGGGGAGGGATGGGACTGCCCGGCCGTCAACACGCTGATTGACCTGACCGCTGTGGCCACATCAGCTGCAACTCAGCAGCTGCGTGGGCGCACACTGCGCTTGGATCCCCAATGGCCAGGAAAGGTGGCGCACAACTGGGGAGTGATCTGTGTGATGCCGCCGCGTATCTCCCTGGATTCTGATGCGGAAATATCGCGTATGAATCGTCGCCACGAACAGTTGTGGGGACTGGATGTCACCCTGCCAACCGGTCATGCCCCGCAGGCCAGCGACTACTTGCAAGTCAGCGACCGCCCGCACCCCGGCAACCAGCCGCAGCCTGCCAACACCCTGCTATCAGGTCAGTTCCCACAGATCGTCACCGGCATCGATCACTCGCTCACGCTCACTGGGCAAGCCAGGTTGCGCGCACTTCTTGAAGGCGACAGGCGTGCCACCATCAACCAGCTCAATGACCAGACACTGCAGCTCATAGCGTCACGAGCCGCCACCTACGAACAGTGGGGTATCGGCCAGCCCTATTCAGGCGACACCAGCCACGACACGGCAGTGTCGGCCGGAAAGAATCCAACGTTCTATTCGCCGCCCACCCTCTGGACAGCCGTGGCCCTCCTTTCCGGCCTGTGTGCCCTGCTGGCCGGCATCATCTGGCCAATGCTCGTCATGTGGGGCACGCACCCTGTCCGCATCCTGATAGCACTGGCATTCATGGTGGTGCTCCTGGGCATCGCAGGCGCATGGCGGCTCCCCGTTGAAATATGGCGCATGTTACGAGGGCGTTCACACCCCGCCCGCGTCTATGCCGGTGCCACTGTTGCCGTCTCCCGCGGCCTTGTCGCCTCAGAACGCGGCCAGCGCCTTGTCTCACTCGATGAGGTTCAGGTCCGCCCTTACGGCGCGGTCACAGTGGGAACCCAGGCAATGCCCGCCGGCTATGTCGTGTCTTTGCCGGATGTGCCCGATGCGAGTGCACGCACCATCATTGATGCAGTCAGTGAAGTCTTCGCTCCCATTGAGACACCGCGGTTTCTGCTGCGCGCGACCTTTCAGGGAGATTCGCAGCGCCCGTCGACGCTGCTGTTGCGCATGGTCAGCTGGATCGCGCAACGGATCTCACCCTCGGCGCTGTACGTGCAGGTTCCCAGGGAGGTGGGAAGGCGAAAAGCCGGAGCCAAAGAATTCGCGCGCGCCTGGGCCGAACTGATTGGACCTTGCCAGCTTGTGGAGGTATCGGGCGCCGAGGCGATGAGGCCGCTGGCGCAGGCTCGCCTGGCCAGCCGCAACAATCAGACGCATTCACGGGTACGCACCGTGTGGGCCTGACGTCAGCTGCGCGGTCTGATGCCGTGCGCATGTGCCCACACCACCAGTTGAATACGATCACGAGCGTGCACCTTGCGCAGCAAACTCGACACGTGAGTTTTCACCGTGGATTCACTGACAAAAAGAGCCTCGCTGATTTCCGCGTTGGTGTGACCGGCTGCCAGAAGTTCGAGTACCTCGCGCTCGCGGTCGGTCACATTGGCGGCTTCCAGAGCCTGGCGTGGATCCAAAGCGTGGCCCGCATCCATTTCAGAGCCACGAGTACCACCTTCGCCACGAGCACCTTCGCTCCGCTGACGCATCGCGTTCATGACAATGCGCGTCACGTCATCATCCAGTATCGCCTTGCCTTCAGCGACGCGCCGAATCGCGTCGAGAAGTTCCTCAGGCCTGCACGTTTTCAGCAGAAACCCGCTGATGCCGGCAGAAACAGCATCAACAACGTAGTAATCATCTCCAAACGTTGTCAGCATGATGATCTCCGGCCCGCTATCTGCACATTCGTCCACAATCTCGCGCGCCGCGCTGAGCCCATCTTTCACGGGCATCTCAATATCCATGCAGATCACATCCGGCCTCGCACTGCGTGCAATGTCGAGTGCCTCCAGTCCGTTCGCACCTTCAGCGACAACCTCCATATCGTCAGCAGTGTTGACAATGATGCGCAGCCCGGAACGCACCAACGCCTGATCATCAACGAGGGCGACTCGAATCATGCCATCTCCTGCCTGGCGACTGTGCTGGGATCACGATCACCGGTCGATTTCATCAGGGGGACATGTGCGCGCACGACGAACCCGCTGTATTGACCGGGATGCGCTTCGACAGTACCCCCGACCGCACCGATACGTTCACGCATACCACGCAACCCCATTCCCGTTGACGTGCTCGCCGAATGCGCGGGCCGCCCTCGTCGATCGGCAATCATTGCCCTGGACGTGTCAACCACTTCAACCTCCACCGCATCAGAGGCGAACCGGACGATGACCTGGACGCGGCTGCGTTTCGGCGCGTGTTTACGCACGTTCGTCAGCGCCTCTTGAGCCACGCGGTATAGAGCGACGTCGACCAGCATCGGCACCGGACGCGGCTCACCCACCACAACTGTGGTTACATCCATACCGATGTGCGCGGCCTCTTCTACAAGGGAAGGGATCTGTGCGATGCCGACGGTCGGCCCGTCTTCACCATTGCTCGGGTCACGTAACGTGTGCACGAGGCGGCGCAGCTCTGTGACCACGGCGGACGTGCCTTCCTCGATGTGCTCCAGGGCGGGGCCGATCTTCGAAGGATCCGATGTCAGGTTCAACCGGGCAGCGCCGGCATGGATGCCGATGACAGAGATGTGGTGAGCCACCACGTCGTGCAGTTCGCGCGCAATAGCCAGTCGTTCCAGCACGACAGCCTGGGTAGCGGTGGTGCGACGTTCCCGTTCCAACTCTCCGCCTTGCGCTTCGAGGCGTGCCCGCATGCGTGCCCACTGCCAGGAGGCTTCACCGACTGCGCAGGCAAGTGTCAAGTTCAACAGGTTTGTCATGACGGTGATGAGAATGACCGTGGCATAGGCAGAAAAGACGCCGGCGCGGGAGATACCGGGGAAAAGTTCGACATTGGAGGAGGCGAGGATGAGCCACACGACGCACCAGATCACGATCGCCGCGGTGCAGACCAGCCGCACCACCAATGCGCGCACGCGTTGGCGACCCCACGCGCCCACCGTGTACAGAGCGATCGACAGGCACAGGGAGGTGACCAATTGCTCGGGCACGCCAAAATGCGCATTTACCAGGAACGCCGCCGTGATAATGAGGGCCACGGTGCAGGGAATGCGTCGGCGCAGCGCGGAAGCTGTAAACGTGATCGCCAGAGAGGCGAGCGTCAGCCACATGGGGGCAACTTCCGTGAATATGCCCGAACGCAAGTAGAGGGGAACCGTCAGAGCTGACCATGCGGCCAGCACGCAGGCCAACACAATGTCACGCCTGAGCCCCTGTTCAGTGGGACGCGGCCTGACCCATGTGGAGTTCAACTCGACAATCGGACCCGTCATGAATCCAGCATAAAGTCATGATCCTACGGGCGCGGGGTCAGGGAGGTGGCGGGAAGCGAAAATCAGTCGCACGACCGATAGGAATCATCCGCCAGACGGATGCGGATCGGCTCAAGTGGCACGTAGCGTAAGCACCATGCTGGAAGTTCGAAATCTTAACCGGTCATTTTCCGGCCACCAGGTCCTCCACGATCTGTCCATGACTGTTGCCGATGGGCGCATGACGGGTTTCGTTGGCGGAAACGGCGCCGGGAAAACAACGACGATGCGTATCATCATGGGCGTCCTGGAAGCTGACTCGGGTGAAGTCCTGATCGATTCACACACGACGAGCACCGCTCAGCGCGCGCAATTCGGATACATGCCAGAAGAACGCGGCCTGTACGCGAAAATGCCGCTGCGCGAACAACTCATCTACCTCGCGCGTCTGCACGGCGTGTCCGCGCACGACGCATCCACGTCCACTGATGAGCTGCTTGATGAACTCGGCTTATCGGAACGCGCTGCGGAACCGGTGGAAAACCTGTCGCTTGGCAATCAACAGCGCGCCCAGGTCGCGGCGGCGATTGTGCACCACCCGACAGCGCTGATCCTCGATGAACCCTTTTCCGGTCTGGATCCTTTCGCGGTGGATGTGGTGCTCGGCGTCCTGCAACGCATATCGGACACAGGTATTCCGGTGCTTTTCTCTTCTCACCAGCTCGACGTGGTCGAGCGCCTATGTGAGGACCTCGTCATCATCAGCGACGGTCACATCGTGGCCGCGGGAGAGAGGGAAGAGCTGCGCGAACAGTACTCGGACCGCTCGTTCGAAATCGAAGTCAGCGGTGACTGCGGGTGGATTCGTGACATGCCCGGAATCGAAGTCAGCGCCCTGGAAGGCGGATTTGCACGCTTTTCAGCACCCGACGAGCAGGCAGAACAACGCGTCGTCGAGCAGGCTCTGCACCGTCGCGACGTAGCGGGTCAGCTCTTGCACTTCGGCCCCATCGTCCCCTCACTGGCACAAATCTTCAAAGAGGTCATCGAATGAACTGGTTCCAGCAAGTCGTGCTGATTACCGCACGCGAGGCAAAAACACGATTCACGTCCAAAGCTTTCATCGTCATGGTGTCGATCGTGGGTCTTGGCGTCCTTGCGGGCACCATCATCCCCGGGCTGCTCGGCGACGATGATGAGGTGCCTTCGGTCGCCACTGTCGGACCCTCCGTTACGCAGATGGCCACGAGCGTGGGGCTAGATGCCACCGAAGTTGCTGACAGGTCCGGCGGTGAAGAACTCCTGCGCGACGGCAGCGTCGAAGCCGTCATTGACGAGGGAGACTCACCCGTTGGCCTGACAGTGGTGGCACTGGAAAAAGAACCGGCCAACGTGATCAATGTATTGGCGGCCTACCCAAAGGTTGAACTTCTGGATCCACCACAAGTGGACAGCATGATGGCGTTCATGATCTCGCTCATCTTTGCGGCCCTGTTCATGCTCAGTGCGGTCACATTCTGCAGTTACGTGGCGCAAGGCGTCGTGGAGGAAAAGTCGAGCCGCATTGTGGAGATTCTGCTGGCCACGACGGGTGCGCGCGCACTGATGTGCGGCAAGATCGCAGGTAACACGATCGTGGCGTTCACTTGTATCGGTGTGGCTGCAATTCTGGCGACGACGGGTCTGCTGGTGACGGGGCAGGATTTGCTGCTCGGTGAGCTGGGATCGGCTCTGATCTGGTTCGTGATTCTGTTCCTGTTGGGCTTCATCGTGTTGGCTGCGCTCTATGCCGGTGCTGCTTCACTGGTGTCACGCCAGGAAGACGTCGCAGGAGTGACCGGGCCACTCATGATGCTCATCATGATTCCGTACGTTCTGGTCATCCTCTACTTTGACAACACCACGGTCATGGCCGTCATGAGCTATGTGCCATTCAGTGCTCCGATTGCGATGCCGGCACGCCTGTACATGGGAACGGCACAGTGGTGGGAACCGTTCATCAGCACGGCGATCCTGATCGTCACCACGGTGGTGTTGGTGTGGTTGAGCTCGATCGTGTACGAGCGTGCGGTGATGCGCATCGGCAAGCGCGTTGCACTCAAGGACGCGATCAAAACGGTGTGAGCAGCGGGAACTGTGCGCGCAGCACGCTCTTTGCCACAGTCCGTCATATTACGAGCCGCAAAACGGCACTATGATGTGGATCCGTACCTGACATGTGACGGACGGGAACTGGGTTTATGGACATCGTGGTGCTCTGCTCAAGCCGATTTGGACATACACGCCGCATCTGTGGGCGCGTCGCTGACATCCTGCGCCAGGACGGGAACGATGCTCGCGTCCTGGACATCACGGGACGCGAACGCATCGAGCCTGCACCGGGTCGGGCAGTCATCGTCGGAGCCTCCACCAGGTACGGTTATTTTTCCCCACGAGTGTGGCGCTTTGCCCGCACCAACGCTGCAGCACTGGCTCACATCCCCAATGCTTTTTTCGGAGTGAACCTCGTGGCCGCGAATGATGGCAAAAACACTCCGGAAACAAACGTGTACATGCGTCGCTTCTTCGAACACACCCCATGGAAACCGGACATGATTGACGTATTTGCCGGTGACCTCGATTTTTCGCTCTACAACCCGTTCGATACCGCGGTAATCAAGATGATCCGCCGTTTCATGGGACGCGACATTGACTTCACCCAGCGTGTCGAATTCACCAACTGGGATGACGTGGCCACATTCGCCCACGACTTTTCCGCACTGGCCGCTCACGGGAAGTAAACTATCGCTGATCCGGTTGCTGGATCACACGATATCCCCATGAATACCCCGGATCTGCCGCTGCTGCGCGGTCACTGAAAGTTCGGTGTGTATGCGTGGAGAATCACGGTGCGACAACCTGCTCGATGGTGGACAATGGTGCATTGAGAGGCATGCTGACTATGCAGCCCTCATCAATCCCTTCACACAGTAGTTCAGCTCGATTTTTGCGGAGAACACGTGAGCGCGCAGAATGTGACCCCTGCACCCGAGACTTCCGAATGCGCCGCCGATGCGTCACACTCTTCCAGCTCGCCGGCAGATGAGTGGCCATCACACGGTGTGAAGGTCTACCGCTCCCTGCTGAGCATTCCGCGCACCCCTCGTTTCGCATTCGGCGGCACAATCGCACAGTTCCCGTTTCCCCTGGTCGGAATGGGCATGCTCATCGGCGTTCAGCACGCCTACGGTTCTTATGGTCTGGCGGGTGCTCTGTCAGCGGTCGTGGCGCTCACCTCGGCCGTTGCCGGCCCGATCATTGGGCGTCTGGTTGACAACCACGGCCAGCGCCGCGTTTCCATTCCCATCATCACGATCTGGGTTCTGGCCGACATCGCCGTCATGGTGGCCCTGGCGCTGCGCGCCCCGATCTGGGTGCTCTTTGCTCTCAGCCCCCTGCTCGGCCTGTACGCACCGTTCGGCTCCATGCTGCGCGCACGTTGGGCAGTCGCCCTGCGCGGACGCCCACAGGGTCTCAACTCTGCCCTGTCACTGACGTCCACCCTCGAAGAATGCATGTGGGTGATTGGTAATCCGCTGGCAGCCTTCCTTGCCACCTCCATTTCGCCGCTCGTGTCCCTTGGCCTGGCCGCCGTCCTCATGAGCGTGGGCATGTGGATCATGCTGGCAGATTCGACCTACGAACCGGCCCCACAGTACGCTACCCGCCACCGATCCATCGCGCGCCAGGTCTCGCGAATACTGCGCCGTCATGGCGACGTGCAGGACTCCCTCGTCACTTCACCCACCACGGACGAGGGCGACTTGCCCACCGAAAACCCGCAGCCACAACCGGCGGCGCGCCAGGGCCTGTGGTCGGTTGCGTTCGCATCGATGCTGATCATTCAGCTGGCCTACGGCGCGTTCCTGTCGATCACGACACTGTCGGTCGTGGCGTTCAGTGGCGAGCAGGGCCACCAGGAACTGTCCGGCGTGATCACCGCCTGTTTTTCAGCTGCATCCATGATCGCGGCCCTCACCTACGGTGCGATCGACTGGAAGGGTGAGCTGTGGAAACGTTTCTACATCGGGCTGATTGCGCTGGCCGTGGGCTGTTCGATGCTGGTATTCGTGCACTCCATGTGGGGTGCCGCGATCGTCATGTTCATCGCCGGACTGGCGCAGGCACCGACCGTGGTGAACGTGAATCAAATGATTGTGCGTATGGTGCCGTCCTACCGATTTACCGAAGGCATGGCGCTGTGCGGAACAATGTGGGTGGTCGGCCAGTCTGCCAGTTCACTGATCGGTGGTCACCTGATCGATGCGTTCGGCGCCATCGGAGGATTCCTGACGACGGTCGGCTGCGCCCTGGCAGCACTGATCTGCGCATTCGCGACATTTTTGCCGATTAAGCGCGCCGTACGCGGGGAGACGCCGGCGAACTACTTCTAAGAACGAGCTGCTGACAGGATTTGTGATTTGCCTGCTGACTAGCTTTGAGATCTGCCTGTTGACAGATTCTGGGAGCCGCTCAGCTGACGGGTTCTGAGGACTACCTCTGGACGAGGCCCTGATCGTTCATGACCTGCATGGCGGGGGCAGTTTCCGATGGGCTCGTGCCGTACTTCGAGACGATCTGGTTGCTGAACGAGTCGACGCGGCTGTTCAGGTTTCGCATGTCGTAGTACCGGGTGACGAGGGCGTCGTAGTCATCCAGTGCCGCGCGTGCCTGATCGGAGTCCAGGTCAGGGTATGCGTCAACGCCAACTGTCAGCTCGCGCGGGAGCCGCGGCTTGAACTGGGGTTCCTGGGCCGGGTGGCCAACCAGGACTCCAACAACGGGGTAGGTGTGTGCGGGTAGTCCGAGCAGGTCGATCGTTTCCTGCGGTTTCGCGCCGATGGAGCCAAGGTAGACGGTGCCGAGCCCGAGAGATTCAGCGGCGATCACGTAGTTCTGTGCGGCGATCAGGGTGTCGCGGCCGGCCTGCTGATAGGCGTTGATCGTTGATGCCGGGTCGGTGGGCTGGCCTGCGCGCTCGCGGATCACGGCGTTGCGATGCAGGTCCGCGACGAAGATGACCAGTTCGCCTTTCGTGCCTCCAATGTAGGGTTGGCCCGCGTTGCGGGCCAGCGCGTTGCGCGTGTCCTCGTTCGTGACACGGATGATCGTCATCTGCTGGTAGAAGCTGGAGGTGGGCGAGCGGCGTGCCACGTCGATCAGCGTGTCCATGATGTCCTCACCGACCGGCTCGTCTGTGAATGCGCGGATCGTGCGGTGCGCAAGCTGAGTGCGGATCGTCTCGTTGGTGACCGGAGTGGTCGGAGCAGTCACCAGTGGATCGTCATCAGATACGGGTGGTTTCACTGGCTGGGTCGGATGGGTGGGCTGCGCTGACTGGTCTGAATGGGCTGACTGGTCGGACACGGTGCCTCCTTCGCTGTGCGGCATGGAGCTCGTTGATGTCTGCCCATCATTGTCCGACCCGTCCGGCCAAATCACAACACCTGTCCACGCGGGGGTGAGTCAAGTTCGCGTCGAATGCTGAGCAGGTCGGATATCGCTTGAAGCCGCTGTGTCTGATCGGTTGCCAGCGGGACTGCACACTGTGTGCGTTTCCCTTTTGGCCCGGTGTACTGCGAATACTCAACGAAAATCAGCGGGGTCGTGCGCGGTAGAACTGAATCGGACGCTGCGTTGGAATCGGCGGTCCGCACATCGGCGGTTCCTGTTCCAGCGTCAGGTCGAGTAACTTTCCGGCGCGCATGACTGTGCCAGTCGAGTGTGGGAATTTGCTCGAGACAATCGACGGATCCGCGTCCCAGATAGAAAGGAAAGGCCGGCGGGAAGGCTTTCCTCCCCAGATAACTGGTGAATGACGGGGATGACAGGGCTGATTCCAGTTCGTCGAGGCGCGCGTCGCATACAATCCGGACGATGAATTCTCCATCAGCCAGGTAGGTTCTGTTAACGACTGACGTTCCGTTTTGCTGGTCAGGCGTGAAAACCAAACTATGGTCCGATACTTTGTCACCATGTGACAGAAGCAGCCGCGTCCTGAATTTCGTAGATTCTGTGCGCGGATTGATGGTGTGGTAGTCGTCAACTACGCGCGGCCGCCGGTCCTGGCGCACGGTGAACTCAACATCGTCAAGCCACTCGGGCCAGTCGTCACGCGGCGCCCCCAGTGCTCCCGCTACCAAACCCTTCAATCCCGTCCGGGTGGGAAACCGCTCAGTATGGACGATATTTCCAGCTATTGCCGGTCCAGCCCACGACTGCAGCACTCCCGCCAGGCGCAGATAAATGCCGTCAATCACGCATAGATCCAATCGACGACGCGCTCAATAAGGTCGTGAAGGTTCACTCGGTCAGCACCTGGGAACTCTGATTCCGGACACTTCGCGGTGCCCGATAGCAATTGCAGGTCGCCAAAGTTTCCGGCATCAAATTCGCGAGCTCGCTGGTACTGGTCGCTCAGGGCAGTGATGCTGGGTGCCTCGAAACCTCCGCCTTCGTTCGGCTCGACGGGTGTTTCAAATTCGTATGAGGTTCGGCAGCGCTGCTCTTCCGCCAGAATGAGGACAGGCATGGTATAGGGGGCAGTGGAATTCTCTTTGCCGCGCGGAGCGCCATAGACCATTGCCCGAAGCAGCTCGCGCACATTATCGCGGGATTCGGGATCGTCGAAAGCGCTCCAGCTGCGCTTGAGCTGTTCTTTATCAATGGTCACCGTGCGGTAGAAAGTGCCGTTGACGTAACGCTGCACACCCAGATAGGTGGCACCGGTTTTGTGATCGCGAACCTTCAGGTCATCAACAGTTGTGAAGTAGTCGCTCTCAATGGGCGTGGCATGCGTGGTCACTCCCGGTGACACCGCGATTGCGGCTTCAGTGTTTTTGTTCGGCTTTTTCGCAAACATTCGCCCGAAGGCTGCTATCGCCAGGGAACCCGTCGTGTCGTCTTGGATGAATTCACCGCCCTTTTCGTCCAGAACTCTCTGGGTTGCTACGTTTATCTCTTCTCTGCTCATCCACACTGAGCGGTCGGAACCGTTGGCGCTCTTGCCTTTGTTTGAAGTCAGCTTGCTGACTAATTCATTGGCTCGTTCCTTCAAAGCCTCTAGATCAGATTCTGGCCTGATCGCGTACGCAAGTCGCACAATTTCGTCGGTTAGTTGCCCCGAGCGAACCGATGTATCAAGACTCGCTTCTTCATATCGTGCGCGGATCCCTCGCTTAATGCTCTGTGAGGAGTGGAGTGCTCGCAATTGGCCTCCAACGATCACCCGTTTGGGCGTTCCGGCATCATCTCTGTTGAGATTCGAATACGGCACGTTTGTCAGAAAGTGCAAGGTCAGGTTCTTTGCCATGGAAGTCATTCTCCTTTGTCTGAGTCCTCTGAATGGTCGGCTGCGTCGATGATCTGATCAGTCCGGGGAACGAAATTGGAATAGTAGTCACGCAGAGGTGACATCCGCATTGCTCGTGATTGCGCGCTCGCGCCTTTACCCCAGTGGAGGAGGAGGCGATAAAGATCGAGGTAGTCGAGGGCGGGAACTGCGTCCACTGATTCCGCGATCTGAAGGATGCGGCGGATGGTCTTCACTGCCTCCTCGAAGTCCTGCGTATGCAGATAGGCAAGGCGCTCTGCGATCGCATCGTGTGTGGGTGAAGAACTGGCGAGTGTCTCGGCTGTGCTCGCAGAACTCACCTCCGAGGTTTCACGAGAACTGCGCGACTTCTTTTTCGCCCACGACACCTGTTGGCACCAGCGTCCAAACGGTTTACGCCTTAACTCCTTCGTTCTTTCAAATGAGGGTACATCCGTGAATTCAGCGGCGATCGCAGCCATGCGAAGAAGCACGCGATATTCATGCTCCCGAGTTCCTGCTGGCAGCGCGGGGTACACGTACGGAATTGCGTAGTACTCGGTGGTATCGTCCGCTCCGCGTCTGAGTTCCGCCCGCTGCTTGCGGAAACCGGAATCGTTTCGTCGCCGGAGAATTTCCTGCAAAAGCTGTCTACCCGGAAGACTTTCAGTTGTCATTGCTCACCATCCTGAGAAAATGCGACTTTGCCATCCTTTTTAGCGTCTTTCAGTCGCCTGTTGATGTCCCGTTGCAGGTCGGCGCGGAGCTCGTAAATCTGTTGTGCATCTGTTGCCAGATAAGGTTCAGTGATCTCATCGAAGGTTTCCAACGATGCGGCGCGAAGATCCGTCAAGAGATCGCCTGGGTAAGACTCATGGGCGCGAAGACTTTGAATGAATCCCTCATACACGGCGGAAATCCTGCGCCAGAATTCGCTGGATACGTCGTTATAGCGTCCTGCTAACAGTGGACGGGCCCGTTGGGTGCGTGATTTGCCTCCCTGCGTTTTGGCCTCGCCTCGAGGAAAGGCCGCCGTTACATATCGGTGCAGATCTGTGACAACCACTGCCATTGCGACAATTGCATCCTGTTCGTCTTCTGGCAGATCGAAGCCCCATTGATCGCGGCGTGGCTGAAAGATTTCGGATGCTCGCACGACTGGTGATGGGGACGTTCCCTCCACTAGGTGTCTGAGGAAAACCGGTTCGGGAAAGTCCACGTTTTCGAATCGAGGTGGGAAGAGATTGCCAGCAGATCTGTCTAGGAGCTTTTCAGACTTGTTGAGGGAATACCATTCCACTGACAGATCCGTGGGGTCGCGACCAATGTCCAAGCGTTGCGCCTTAAGCACGCCTTTTGAATCTGCGAGGTAGAAGTAGAAGGGATCCTGCGTATTGCGGTGGTTCCGCCATTCTATAAGAGGTGTATCGATAAATTCGAGTATTTTCTTGCCACGCTTGTTCTTTTCAATCTTTTTGAGAGGAAACGGTAGCCACTCTTCTGGGACTCCGCATACCCTCACCTGAACCAGATCGGTACCTTTCCAGTATCCGATCGCTGTGTTGGAGCTCCATGTGGCAGACCAGAGGGAACAAAAGTCACCATTAGATGCTCGAGATTTTTCACAGGTTCGGTCCGCAAAGGCGGGAAGGCCACCCTCGTTAACCCAGCGTGCGGGGAGGGAACTAAGAAGGGTCTTAAGAAAAGACCCATTGGGGTACCGCCAGTAGAATTCTGTGGCAGTGAGGCTTCGGCCAGGAAAACGGAAGCCAGGAGTTGCTGAACGTGGCTTTTCGACGTAGGAAATAGGCTGCGACGTGGGGGATGTGCGAAAATCAATGGTCACACTGAGGTTTGAGGCCGGAGAGAAGTAGTGATAAGTAGTGAGTTTGAGTAGAGCTTCTGGCAGGGCAAGCGTGGTTGGGTAGGCAACTCTGCGATTCCAGAAATCTTCACTTTGACTCGGAGGCATTGCAGGTGACAGCTTCTTGACAGCGTCTGGTTTAGTTGTCGAATACCTGTCCCCTATTTTCTTTTCTTCTCGAGGAAGTGGGGGGCGCTGCATGAAAGGTTGCTCGGTGTCGAAGACGTTGGATCCATCCTTAAGCTGTTCCACCATGAAGTCTGCAGCGTCACGGGAGAGGCCATTGTTGATCAGGTCTTTCACGATGCCTCTGCCGGGTCGCACATCAGCAGAATCGTGGCGAATCGCGACCGCGAGGATTGAGGTAAGGAATCTGATCTGTGCGGAGACCTCGAAAGCTGGGCGATCAAGGCGGAGAGCCACGTCTGGTGTGTGGCATTCAAGCAGGAAATCCTTGGGCGTCATAAGGCCGACAGTGGTATCGATCCACGCAACGTCCTCGATCGCGTTGAGCTCCAATGCTCCTGTCCTATCTACTGAAGTAAATGAACTAGTGCGGCCATTATACTAGTGGACACGAACAAAGAGTTGTGCAGCTCACTTCAGCGTCGCCCGTGCTGCAGCTGTCGCTCAGGCATTGATCGCCCGACCTGAGGCTTCGCAACGCGGCGTTCTTTGGCTATCGTCGAAGTTGGGCGGACAACAGAAGTCCGACCCCTATGAAAGGCAAAGACATGGGATCCATCTACCTCGTCAAATACCCGATGATGGTTGCTATGCAGCAAGTTCCAGATGCGCAGGGTTCAGTGTCGGGGAAAATGGATGATCCTCTTTTTCGTCATCGTGCGGTGATGGCACTTTTCGAAGATTCTGATTCCGCGAACCCTCGGGCGCAGTGGAATGTGCTATTCCGTGTCGAGCATCTGCCTGGTCAGCCGCCATTCTTCCTCATCCAGTCGAGCGTGGCTCCGGTCAACCTTCCTGAGGGCGCGCAGATGATCTCTCGGGAGCTGCGGCTGGTCCCAGAGGGAACACCGGTGGCTTTCCGCATCGCGATCAATGCTGTGCGCCGGCAGAACAGAGATTCCGGCTCTGATCCTGGGAGCAACGGTGGCATCAAGCCCGTCCCCTTCGACGGCGACGAGCAGGCGCCGGAGTCGATCAGCAGGATGACGCCGTGGCTTCAAGGCAAGCTTGCCGGCGGCCTTTCTGATCTTGAAATCATCAACCATCGGAGGGAAGTGCTGGGAACTTCGCGCCAGGGCAGGAAAACCTCGCAACGAGTTGTGCAGGTGGATAAGGTCGATGGCGCAGCTATTGTTGCCGACTCTGCGCAGTTGAACAAGCTCATTCTTAACGGTGTTGGCAGGGCTAAGTCCTACGGATGCGGGCTGCTGTCAGTACGCCAGTTATGAGCATGCCTCGATACGAGGAGTCTGAGTGCGGAAAGAAGTGCGGATGAACGAGCACCTTGAACTGTGGTCGAAGGATGACGGCGTGGGCACTCCCTATCCGCTCTTGGCGCATCTCCTGGACTCTGCGACCGTCGCGGAGGTGCTTTTTGACCTCTGGCTCCGTGATGGTTTGCGAGATCTTCTTCAGCAAGAACTCGGAGAGCATGCCCGCCGAATTGTTCAGTTCGTCGTAGGTTCTCACGACATCGGCAAGGCGTCACCGATTTTTCAGATGCAGTACCGCAGAGATGACGACCACTGGCGACGAATACGGGAAGTCATCGACGGGTCCGGCTTCTATGGACAGATACCGGTTGGGTCACCCTTGCGCGATTTCGATAATAGATTTGCTCGCAGACACGAGCAGTGGTCTGCCTACTGCGTCGCTGGGGGTTTTCTGTCATCGAGCGACGAGGCGCGGGACAGGTGGCATGCCCTCGCGGCGCTTGGACATCATGGCTACTTTTCGTTGGGGGAGCACAACCGGATTTTTGCAGCTAAGCGGAAGACTGCAAGCAAAGAACTTGAAGAGTACGGATGGCTCCAGGCTCAGCGGGATCTCGTGGCGTGCGTTGCTGCGGCCTGCGATGTTGACGTCAGTGAAATGCCCGATGAAGTGAGCCCGACGGTTACGCTCCTGCTTTCCGGTCTGACGATTCTTGCGGATCGAATTGCTTCAGGGGTGCCGTTTGTGGAAGCCGGGGGTCAGATCCTCACCCGGACCCCTGACGCGTTGAAGAATCCGGCTCAGTGGATCGTCCAACGGCGAAAAGATGCTGCGAAACGGGTGCGCGATACGGTCGGAATATACAGCTCGTGGGGGAGCGAAGAAGAGGCACAACGCTCGATCCTGGGTGAACACGACCCTCGGCCCGTCCAGGAGGAAGCTTTGTCGGTAGGTGACGGGCTGTGGTCGTTAATGGCGCAAACCGGTGGAGGAAAAACCGAAGCGGCCCTTTTACGCCACTCGACTCGAAATGAACGTCTCATCTTTCTTCTTCCAACTCAAGCAACCTCAAACGCAATCATGCGGCGAGTTCAAAGAGCGTACTCGACGACCTCAAACGTTGCGGCACTGGCGCACGAGTTGGCATCGGTGGAGGATTTCTACGTCAATCCTGTTTCGGTTGATACGCACGAGGACAGCACATCGTCTCAACCCAGCGGACTGTATCCCTCATCATTCGTCAAGAGCGGCGCAGCCAGGCTCCTCGCGCCTGTAGCTGTGGGGACCGTGGACCAGGCATTGATGGCAAGTCTGCCGGCAAAGTGGATTCACCTCAGATTGCTGGCACTTGCTAACGCGCACGTCGTGATTGACGAGGTGCACACTCTTGACCAGTACCAGACGAAACTTCTTGAAGGAATTCTGCCCTGGCTTTCTGCCACCCGAACGCGGGTGACATTCCTGACTGCAACAATGCCGAGCTGGCAACGCGAAGCTCTGATGACGGCGTATAGATCTCGTGATCTCCAATTGAGTGACACACACTTTCCGGCTTCAGAGACGTTGAACGAGGCTGGGCTGAATACAGTGCCAATGTCCGCGGCCAGCAAGACTATTCGAGTGGAACTGGCTGACGAGCCGTATGAAAGGCTAGTGGACTCTCATGTGTCATGGTGTCGGCAGCAGTGTCTCGATTTCCCTCGTTCGCGTATCGGAATTGTGTGCAATACTGTCGCTCGAGCGCAGGAGCTGGGCAGAAAACTGGAGGCCGACGGACGCATTTTGGTCCTTCACTCTCGAATGACAGCTGAGCACCGCAGGCGAGTTGCGAGTGCCTTGGAGGACACCCTCGGGCCGAATGGTCGTGGCGATCAGATTGTCCTAATCGGGACACAGGCGATCGAAGCGTCACTGGATATTGACCTCGACCTTCTGAGGACCGAGCTTTGCCCGCCGGCTTCAGTCATTCAACGAGCCGGACGCCAGTGGAGACGTTCCGATCCTGAGCGCTCTCAGCGAGTGCCGAAAATGGTATGTCAATCCCTGTCGGTCGTTGCAATTTCATCCGCTCAGCCGTGGCAGTGCTTGCCATACTTACCCGCCGAGCTGCGCAGAACGAGGGAGTGGCTCATGAGTCATGAGAGAATCCAGATGCCTGCCGATGCGCAAGCGTTCGTTGACGTGGCGACTATCTCCTTCGATGATGCTGTCGATTCGAATGATATTGAGGAATTGGCGGTGTGGGCGACGAGGGCGCGGGCAGGCATCGACAGAAGGGCAAGGCTATCTGATGCTCTTCTTCCCGACGCCTACGTTGAAGATTTCAGTCAGCTCACCCAGGATCTGACGGTGGAAGAAAGGCAGACGCGATTCCTGGATGGGAGCGAGACGTTTCGCGTCATCCTCGGCGGCGATCCTGATCGAATTCCCGGAGCGTTCGAAGGCGATGCGAAGGATCTATTGGCGGTGAGAGCATTTGATCAAGATGCGCTACGCGTAGCATTAAGAGCCTCTCTTCCGTTGAGCGGAAGACAGTTCGAAGCCTTATCTAAACGAGGGCCGGTTTCGCTTGGGGAGGCGCATTCACTGCTGCGTAGCTACTATTTCGTGCCTGATGCGGAAGATCTTTACGACCCGCTCGTCGGGTTTGTGGATGAGGACTAGGTCAGTGAGTCAGCGATGGGGTACTCCGAGGAAGCTATAGCATTCAGTGTTATTCCGGCAGGTGAGCAGGTCCGTTTCGAGGATCGAGTTTCTTTCCTGTACGTCGATCAGTGTCTGGTTCGGCAGGACCGTACCGGTGTTGTTGCGTTAAGGAGGAGCGAGGGCGACACCGCTGAAGAAGATGAGCAAGTGCTTCTGTCGCGAATTCAGATTCCGGTCGCGGGACTGGCGGTGCTGTGTTTAGGGCCTGGTACGAGTATTTCCAGCGCCGCCTTGACGTCGTGTACCAGATCCGGTTGCACTGTGATTTTCAGTGGTGCGAATGGTGTGAATGCGTATTCGCATGCGACACCGCTGACCTCATCTGCACGCTGGGCGATTGCTCAGACTCGCCTGATTGCCTCGGAGGATTTTCAAAAGCAGGCTGCGGTTCAACTCTATAAGCGCCAATTTGGTCTGGAGGATATGCCCGGATCCAATATTGAAGCCATGCGAGGGATGGAGGGCCGCCTCATGCGAAATGCGTATCGGAACGAGGCGAAGAAGGCGAGAATACGTGGTTTTAGGCGAGATACACACGCGAAGGATCCGGTCAACGTAGGCCTCAACATCGCTAACTCAATCATGTATGGGCTCGCGGCGACGGCTTGTACGACTTTGGGGGTTAATCCAGCGCTTGGAATCATTCATCGAGGCGACATTAGGGCGTTGCTCTATGATCTAGCGGATCTGTATAAGGCAAACACGGTTATTCCATTAGTGTTTTCGCACGCTCATGATGAGGATCCTGTGACCGCGATTCGTAAGGGTCTGCGCGTTGAGATCAGGAGAAAAAGAATCCTGGAGGGAATGCTGGACGCCTTGATGGATGTATTGCGGGTGCATTTGCCGGAACGTGATGATGATCGACTGATCGGGGATGATGAGCAGGTTCCGGGCCATGTGCAGTACGGGCAGGATTCCTGATGTTTGTTGTTGTGAGCGTTCGTGCATCGCAGGAGCATTTTCACGGGTATCTAAGCCGTTTCCTGACTGAAGCCGATGTGGGTCTATATGTGGGGAACTTGTCGAAAGTTGTAGTGGAACGTTTGTGGGAACGAATTAGCTCTGTGCCCACTTCAGGCGCTGTTACTATGATTTTCAGTGACCCTTCACGAGAGCAAGGATTCAACGTGGTGTCAGTTGGTGACTCGGCGCGAACCGCTGTGGATATTGATGGGGTAACGGTGATCGCTGGCTTACCCGGCAGGGCCACTCAGAAATTGTATAACTCCCGTTAATATCTGCAGGTCACTTAGACTCTTCCCCGCGCACGCGGGGGTATTTCCACTGTTCGGCACGCGCGGCGCGTCGCAGTTCGCTCTTCCCCGCGCACGCGGGGGTATTTCTACAAATACCGGCTCAAACGCCTACGCGAAACGCTCTTCCCCGCGCACGCGGGGGTATTTCCAGTGTCACAGACTTGTTGAACGGGCAGTCTCTCTCTTCCCCGCGCACGCGGGGGTATTTCCTCAAACGGCTTCAAACCAGCGCCCCAGAAAGCCTCTTCCCCGCGCACGCGGGGGTATTTCCGGGGCGCGGGACTTGCTGCCAGCGCACACTATCTCTTCCCCGCGCACGCGGGGGTATTTCCGGCGCTTCCTAGCGGCTCTAACGCTAGTTTCGCTCTTCCCCGCGCACGCGGGGGTATTTCCACATCCCCCGAGCGCACAAAAAACGGGCTCGACTCTTCCCCGCGCACGCGGGGGTATTTCCGATCCAGGATCACACATGGCATATTTTGAATGCTCTTCCCCGCGCACGCGGGGGTATTTCCATTGATTTTTCGAGCAGACCGGCTGTGATCCACTCTTCCCCGCGCACGCGGGGGTATTTCCCGGTCGCGCCTGGCTGTGGAGTGGGGGTATCTCTCTTCCCCGCGCACGCGGGGGTATTTCCGTCACATAAGTGTTCGTAGCAATTTTCAATGTCTCTTCCCCGCGCACGCGGGGGTATTTCCGAGTTTACCTAGGGCGTCTCCTACTGCTGTGACTCTTCCCCGCGCACGCGGGGGTATTTCCAGTTCCCCGTTTTGCCCGGTCAGCGCTAAGTCCTCTTCCCCGCGCACGCGGGGGTATTTCCGTGGAAACAGTGGCTCAAGGAAGCCGGGTTGCCTCTTCCCCGCGCACGCGGGGGTATTTCCTGTGTCAACCCGTTTGGCACAAACTATTCCTCCTCTTCCCCGCGCACGCGGGGGTATTTCCGAATACGTAAGCTCCACGCCCATAGGAGCAAGCTCTTCCCCGCGCACGCGGGGGTATTTCCTAGAATAGTCGCATGAGTACATCTCAAACTGTCTCTTCCCCGCGCACGCGGGGGTATTTCCTGCAGTGCTTGGCCAGGGATTGACCTATAAGGCTCTTCCCCGCGCACGCGGGGGTATTTCCAAGTACTTTCACCCTCTAGGAATCATGGGGCACTCTTCCCCGCGCACGCGGGGGTATTTCCGGCATGGTGTCCAGCGTCCACGGTGCGGGCTGCTCTTCCCCGCGCACGCGGGGGTATTTCCGAGGCGTGGGCATTCGATCAAGTATCAGGGCACTCTTCCCCGCGCACGCGGGGGTATTTCCTCTCCTAGCTTGATGGCCTTGATCAGATCCGGCTCTTCCCCGCGCACGCGGGGGTATTTCCATATAGGAGAGGGTGCCACCCTTTGGGATCTCCTCTTCCCCGCGCACGCGGGGGTATTTCCATATAGGAGAGGGTGCCACCCTTTGGGATCTCCTCTTCCCCGCGCACG